>CACFZQ010000008.1:0-30292 GCA_902570835.1 uncultured Pelagibacteraceae bacterium
TGAAACTGATATACAACTTGGTCTCCCCATTTAAAAGCCATTTCGCAACCCGCTAAATAGAATTCCCACATTCTAAAAAAACGCTCATCAAACATTTTAATTATTTTATCTTTATTATTTATACAATTTTCCTTCCAAAGCCTTAACGTATGAGAATAATGCATCCTTAATACCTCAATATCAGCCACAATTAGGCCAGCTTTTTCAATTGGAGTGGTAACTTCACTTAAACTTGGAGTATAACCACCTGGAAATATATATTTTGTTATCCATGGATGAGGGGCTCTTGGAGGATTGACTGATCCAATGGTATGAATAAGTGAAACTCCATCGTCTTTAAGAAGTTTTTCAACTTGTGAGAAAAATTTTTTATAAAACTTTCTTCCCACGTGTTCAAACATTCCAACACTTACAATCCTATCAAATTTTTCATCGAGCTCCCTATAATCCATTAACCTAAATCTTAATTGATTTTCTAAATTAAGTTCTTTAGCTTTTTGTTTGCAATATTTTAATTGATTTTCTGATAATGTTATTCCAGTGACTTCACAATTAGCTGATTTTGCAATATCAACTGCTAAAGATCCCCATCCACATCCAATATCAAGAACTTTTTGGTTTGGCTTTATATTTAATTTCTTAATTATGTGTTGAATTTTATTATTTTGAGCATCCTCTAAAGTATCATTTTCATTTTTGAAATAAGCACATGAGTATTGTCTTTTAGGGTCTAAAAATAAATCATAAAGATCATCTTTAATATCATAATGATGTGAGACATTCATTTTGGATTTTTTGATAAAATTGAAATTTGTTAGATATCTATATGAACCCCTCAATCTGTTAATTAAGTAACTAAAAAAATTTAATTCTCCTCTTCCAAAATTCATCAAAGATAAATCTAAAAAATCTGTGAGACTTCCATTCTCAATGATTATATCTCCATCGGTATAAGCTTCCCCAAAGTAAAGGTCAGGATGAAATAAAAGTTTATAATGAAGTTTTTTATTTAATATTTTAACTTTTATGGGATTTTCCTTCCCTGGATTTCCAATAATATAACTTTTAGAATTTGCATCGACCAATATAAATCCATCTTTCTTAAAAACACTATTTAAGAACCTAGCTAACTGCATTTTATTCTACCATTGATGAATTTAGTGAAAAACTAAATTTTTCTAAATTATTTAAAAGATCCACCTCTTCTTCTTTATTAAGAATTCTTAAAGGCGGTAGTAAATTTTCATAATAATTATCTTTATTCTTATAAAAAGTGTGTAAACCAGAAATTAAGTTATATTTTTCAAATGTCCCTCTTACATCGCATAATTGATTATTAACTTCTTGTTCTCTTCCATCTTTAAAATCATCATACACTTTTCTAGCAAGTTTAGATGTTGCATTGCATGTTGCTGTAATTATTCCTGAACAACCTAATTCAAGTCCCTTCAATAATTTAGACTCAGATCCTGGCATAACAGAAAAATTATCTAATTTTAAATTTTCAAAAAGATTATATGAGCTATCTTTTACACCAACAATTTGTTCTGTAAAATTTTTTACCAATTTTTCAACACACTCTACACTAAATTTATAGCCACAAAGCTTTTCAAAATTATATAAAATAATTTTAGCTTTTGGTGTTGCTTCTACTAATTTAGTATAAAAATTAATAACATCATCATCGGTATATTTATAAAATGCAGGTGGCATTATTAGAAATTTTTCTAAATTTAATGACATTGCAACTCTCATTAAATTTATTGTTTCTCCTAAAGAATTTAATCCTGTTCCAATAATAAATTTATCTTTGTATTTGTTGGTTGATATTTTATTTAACAATTTAATTTTTTCCGCAACAGGAATTAGTTGAGCCTGGCCAGTGCTGCCAAATATTGCAACACCGTGGCAACCGTTATCAATCACCATCTCCGCATGTGTGATGGTTTTATCTATGTTTAAAGTTAAATCTTTATTCAAGATAGACATTGATGCTGCATATATTCCGTTGATATTGCTCATAAATAAAATTTATATAAAAAAAAAATATAGTAAAGTTTAAATTGTCTAAGCTATATCTCTCAAAACTATTTCTTTAGCTTCATTTACTAATGCAGATAACCTAGAAGTTTCAGGTGAAATATCTGGATGAATTTTTTTTTGTATTTTAATATAGGCTTTATTTACATCCTCTTTAGTTAAATTTTTAGAAGGACTTAAATTAAGAATACGATAAGCTTCTTCAGTAGACATTGTATTTAAATTTGATGCAGTGTTATTAAATGAAAATCTCCCTGAATTTCTTAAAGTTTGTATTAATCTGTACAATGAAATTAATTGAAAAATAGACATACCTTTCAATTTTAAAAGAGCAAGACTTGCAAGAGTAAAAGGTAAAGTGAGTAAAAATTTACCTCCGATTGCAAACAAAACCGCAAAGATGATTAAAACTATGAATAAGAATACTCTCAAACCTTTTGATATTTTTTTTGACGCAACTTGAGTAAAAAGTCTTAATAAAAAATATAAACCAACTACAATTAATAATGTATAAATTACAAAATTCATATATTTCCAGTTAAAAATGAAAGTACCATATCTAAAAAAAAAACCAGAGCTAAAATCTTGTCACAACATAGAGTGGGAAGATAACTATAGCTGGATACATCAAGAAAATATTTTGGAAGTCTTGCAAGACAAAACTAAGCTTCTTCCGGAGGTAAAAGAATATTTAGAAGATGAAAATAGATATACTAAGTATCATCTAAAAAATACTAAAAATGCTCAAAAAGTATTATTTGATGAAATTAAAGGTAGAATAAAATTAGATGATGAAAGCTTACCTTTTAAAGACCATTCATATGAATATTGGACAAAGACTACTGCCAAAGGAAATTACTCTATAAAATTAAGAAAAAAAATTGGTTCATCTGAAATTGAAGAAATTTGGAATGGAGATAAAGAAAAAGAAAAATTAAATGTTGAATATTTCGGTGTTGGAGATTTAGAGGTTAGTAACAATGATCAATATCTTGGGTACTCAGTAGATACCAAAGGTTCCGAATATTATACAATTTATGTAAGAAATATTAAAAATAATAAAATAATCTCAAAAGAAATCAAAGAGACATCAGGAAGTATAATTTTCAGCTTAGATGATAAGTATCTTTTTTATTCAAAGTTAGATGAAAATCATAGAGCTAGAAAAATTTATAGACATAAAATTGGAGATTTTGAAAGTGAAGATGAGCTAATCTTCGATGAAAAAAGTGAAGCTTTCACTGTTAGTATTGGATTAAGTTCTGATGAGAAATATTATTTCATAAACACTTCAGATCACAATACTTCGGAGCAATATTACTTTCATGTGAATGAAGTAAAACCAAATCCAAAATTAATAATTAAACGCGAAAAGGGAATTCTTTACTCTGTAAATTCATGGAATGGAAAATTTTATAATCATACAAATAAAGATGCAGAGGACTTTAAAATAGATATTTCAGAAACTTTAGAAAATCAGAATTGGGAGACATTTATTCCTGCAAAAAAAGAAGTTTTAATTGGTGGACTTTCATTTTTAAATAATTGGATAATTAGATCAGAAACATCAGAAGCCTTGGACAAACTATTTGTTATTGATGCTTCATCAAATAATGAAGAAGAATTAATTTTTTCTGACGAAAAAGTATGTGTTCCCGGTATTTCATTAACGCAAAGAGATAGAAATACAGATGAGGTTTATGTTTCATATTCTTCACCTAAAACACCATCAAGAGTTTACAAATACAATTTAAAAACCAAATTCAAAACACTTGTAAAAGAACAAGAAATACCATCAGGCCATAATAAAAATGATTATATAGTTGAAAGAATAGAGTTTAAATCCCATGACGGAAGAATGGTTCCGCTTACGATTACAAGACACAAAAATACTAAAATAGACGGAACAGCAAATTTGATACTATACGGATACGGATCGTATGGTAGTTCGATGAGTCCAAGTTTTTCCTCAACAAGACTTAGCTTAATAAATAGAAATATTATTTGGGCTACTGCACACATTAGAGGTGGAATGGAAAAAGGAATGAAATGGTGGAAAGAAGGAAAACTAACAAATAAAAAAAATACATTTGAAGATTATATTTATGCTGCAAAATATTTGATTGAAAATAACTACACCTCAAAGGGAAAAATAATTGGAATGGGTGGATCTGCAGGTGGTTTATTAATGGGAGCTGTTGTTAATCAAGCGCCTGAATTATTTTTAGGTATAATTATGGCTGTTCCTTTTGTGGACTCATTAACAACAAATCTCGATCACTCTTTACCACTTACAGTTGGTGAATTTGATGAATTTGGTAATGCTAAAGAAAACAAAGAGCACTTTGATTATATATTTTCATATGCTCCATATAATAACATAAAAAAAATGGATTATCCTCATATGCTAATTACAACTAGTTTAAGTGATAACAGGGTTTTGTTTGATGAACCTGCAAAATTTACAGCTAAACTTAGAGACTATAAAACTGATAATAATTTATTACTTCTCAAAACAGAAATGAATGCAGGTCATGGAGGTAAATCTGGTAGAGATGGAGCAATAGAAGAAATTGCACTCGACTATGCATTTGCATTAAAAATTTCAGAAAAAATTTAATTTTTCAGATATTGAAATCGTTTTAATCATACCTAAATATACAATGTAAGTCGCCTTATGGGACTTGCATAAAATAAACTTGCTTAAAAAAAGGAGGATATTATGACAAGTAAGGATCTATCTATATTTAACTCACTGAGACCTTTTTCAATTGGTTTTGACGATATGTTTGACCAATTTGAAAACATGTTGGGCAACGGAAGTTTGACAATGCAATCAAACTACCCTCCATATAACATCAGAAAAACTGGTAAGGATAATTATGCAATTGAAGTTGCATTGGCTGGTTTTAATAAAAATGATGTTGAGGTTGAGTTTGAAGATAATTTATTAACGGTAAGAACAAAACAAGTTGATAAATCTGAAAACAATGATGTTAATGGAGAAATAATTCACAAAGGTATTTCTCAAAGACAATTTGCAAGATCATTCACTATAGCTGATGATGTAAAAGTTAACGGTGCTGAACTTAAAGATGGTCTTTTAACAATATCTTGTGAAAGAATTATACCAGAGCACAAAAAGAAAAAACTTATAGAAATTAAATAAGTTTACCCTTACTTGCGAGGATTTATCCTCGCAGGTAAAATTTAAAAACATCCGTTGGAAGCAAATCCGATTACTAACTTATCTGGATTAATCTCAAATCTTCTCTCACATGGAAAGCCATACTTCTTGGTATTATAAATAAAAATAAAATTACCCTTTTCATTTTCAAAATCCTCATCAGGTTTTCCAAGTTCCATTTGTAATTTACTTGCTGATTGACCAATAAATTCACTCAATTTTTTATTTTCTTTTTGAATAGCTGCGTCTGTTTTTTGCTTCACTGTTTGACAACCAGAAACAAATAAAAAGATAAAAAATATAGTGAATAAAATTTTCAAATTTTTCATATTAGTCACATTATCATTACAATTATGGCATAAATATAAACTTATGGGTTGAATTTTGTGAATAAAATGGACTTATTCAAAGTATTATTCAACAGAATCAAATAATTATCAGACATTAGGAGGACAAATGCTTGATAATTATTTTAATTATAAAAAACATAAAACAGATTTTAAAACTGAAGTCATAGCAGGAACCACAACGTTCTTAACGATGGCTTATATAATGTTTTTAAATCCATTTATCTTATCGGGAGAATTCGCCGGACCCGAAAAAGGTTTCTTTGATTTCGGCGCGGTATATACAGCTACGATTTTAGCCACAGCTTTAGCATGTTTTATTATGGCTTTTTACGGAAAGACTTGGCCCATAGGACTTGCACCCGGAATGGGTATTAACGCATTCGTTGCATTTGGTGTATGTGCGGGAATGGGATACACACCTCAAGAAGCACTTGGTGCTGTATTGGTGGCAGGTGTATTATTCTTAATTATATCTTTAACGCCAATAAGAGCATGGCTAATTAATTCAATTCCAAAAAGTTTAAAATTAGGAATTGGTGCAGGTATAGGATTATTTTTAGCGATTATCGGATTACAAATTATGGAAGTAGTTGTAGATGATCCTGTTACTTTAGTTAAATTAGGTAATCTTGGAGATCCATTAGTTCTTTTAGGATGTGCAACTTTTATAGCAATCATTGTTTTAGAAAAAATGAATGTAAAAGGTAACATCATCATAGGGATATTGGTATTTAGTATCATTGCTTGGGCTGCTGGCCTTGCTAAATTTAATGGTTTAGCTAGCTCACCTCCTCCAATGACATATCTTTTTGAGTTTGATCTGTCTGCCGCAATGACTGCTAGTATGTCTACAGTAATCTTTACTTTATTGTTTATCGACTTCTTTGATACGGCTGGAACTTTAACTTCTGTTGCAAACGTTGCGGGTAAAGTTGGTAAAGATGGAAAAGTTCAAGATATCAATAAAGCAATGTTATCTGACAGTGTTGGAACAGTTGCGGGTGCAATGATGGGAACTACTACTGTAACAAGTTATGTTGAGTCCGGTGCTGGTGTAAAAGCAGGTGGTAAAACAGGAATGACATCTCTTGTGATAGGTATTTTGTTTTTAGTATGTATCTTTTTTGCTCCTTTAGCAACTAGTTTACCTAAACAAATTGATGGTGCAGCTCTACTTTTTGTGTCTGTTCTTTTTGTAAGAAATATTACAGATATTGAGTGGAATGATATTTCTGAATCTGCTCCTGCAATACTTGCAATGATAGCAATGCCGTTAACATACAGTATTAGTAATGGAATTGCCCTAGCATTTGTTTCTTACGCATTAATTAAAATATTTACTGGAAAGTTTTCAAGCACTTCTCCCGCGATATGGGTAGTTGCAATAGTTAGTGTTGTAAGTTTTGCTGTAAGTTAAATAAGATTTTAACAGGGCTAGTAAACTAGCCCTGTTAACTAATTTCTTTTAATTAATTCCTCAATAGACAATTCTTCATAATGTTCAGTTGGCTGAACAATCCAAGGGTCAGAATCTAGTCTTACAGAACAGAAATCTGGTTCGAAAGTTGATGATTTTTTTTTCCAAAGACAGGCAGTTTTTACTTCTTTAATAAATTCTTTTGTTTGAGGATAATTTTTTAACCACTCAATACTTTTATTTAAAGTTAAACCAGTATCAGAAAGATCATCTATCAATAAAACTTTACTAAAATCCTCGTTATTGGCTAATGAGCTTATTTCTCTAGCAAACATAAGTTCACCTTGCTTATCTTCCATTCCTTCACCTGAATAACTTTGAATAACTATGTAGGCTATTGGTAATTTTAAAATCCTTGATAAGATATCAAGTATCGGTGCAGCACCTCTCATAATACCAATTAAAACTGTAGGCTTGTATTCCTTGTGAATTTGTATTGCCAGTTTCTCAACAATTTTTATATATTCATCAAAAGAGATTATGAGTTTGTCAGCCATGAAGTTTAGTATCATAAGTAAAAAAATTTAAAAAGGAGAAATGATGAAGGTTTACTGGATTGCTTTGTATAAAAAGATAGATAGCAAAGAAAATATTAAAAAATATGGAGCTAAAGTTACAGATATAATAAAAAGTTATGGGGGTGTACCATTAGTAAGAGGAGGAAAGTTTAATACTTTAGAGGGAGAAACTTACCCAAGAACAGTAATTTGGGAATTTCCTAGTTATGAAAAAGCTATAGAGTGTCATGACTCTAAAGAATATCAAGAAGGTTGGGCGCTCGCAAAAGATACTACTGAAAGAAACTTACAGATAGTCGAGGCTTTTAATATTGAATAGGCTCAGGATCTATACTTCTCCAAAGATACCATGTGGCTACAGAACAATACGGGGAAAATCTTTTTTGCAATAAGTTTACATAGCTTTCTGGTGGAAGATATTTTTTATTATAATTTTTTGAAATAGCTCTTAGAAGTCCTATATCTTGTACAGGCCATATATCAGGACGATTATAAGTAAATAATAAAATCATTTCAGCAGACCATCTACCTATTTGTCTTAGTTTAGATAAATAAATAATTGCTTCTTCATCAGACATACCTGGAATAACTTTAGGATTAAATGTTTTGTTTAATACTTGTTCTGCTAAACTTTTTATACCTTTAACTTTTTGTCTGCTTAATCCACAGCTCTTTAATTGAGAGCTTGATAATTTATTCACTGTTTTTGCATTAATTTTGTTTTTACACTTTTTTTTAAACTTTAAAAAAACTGAGTTAGCAGCAGCTACACTAATTTGTTGACCAATTATGCTTTTACAAAGAGAAAAGAAAACATCTCGCCTTGATGTAAGAACAGTTTCTGATGGTGACATATATTTTTTAATCAAAAACGACATTGTTTTATCTTTTTTTGATAAATACTTTTTTGCTTTATTCCAATATGAAGGTGTTTTACTCATGTCGTGAAACAGATAGCTTTTTTTTCAAATACATTTCTCTTCTAAATATAATTATAGATGAAACAATAACTAATAAAGCACCTAATAAAGTTTTAGAAGTTGGTACTTCATTCCAAATAAAATATCCAAATATTATTGCAAATACTAATCCAAGATATTTTAAAGGAGAAACCAAACTAACTTCTGAATATTTATAAGATTGTGATAGCCATAAATTTGCAAGACCACCTAATATACCAACCATTGATAGCAAAAATAAATCAAGTAAACTTGGCAAAATCCAACCTTGATAAAAAGATAAAAAACTAAGAAGCATTATCGAGAATGAAAAGAAAAAACTAATCAACCAGGCAGGTTCGGTTGACGATAATTTTCTTATAGCAATTGCTACATAGGAAAGACCTAAACAAAAAATAATTGGGTAAATATAATATACATTTAAAGCACTAAATCCTGGCTCAGTAATAAATATTATTCCTAAAAATCCAACTAACACTGCCATCCATCTATATAAACCAACTTTTTCATCTAATAAAAAAATTGAAAAAATTGTAATAAAAATTGGTGCAGCAAAGGAAATACTTACGACGGTTGCCAAAGGTAAATTTCTAAGTGCAACAAATATAGAAACTAAAGCTATAAGTCCTGCTAAGCATCTTTTAAAATGAAGTACAGGTCGAGTTGTTTTATAGAAATCAAAATATCTATCTTTAGGAATAAGAAATAAAATAGGAATTATTCCACAAAATCCTCTAAAAAATAATACTTGTCCAACAGGATAATCATCAGACCATTTAACAATTACATCCATAAGTGAAAATGCACATACGGATATGAACATGTAAAAAAAGCCCAATTGATTTTTTGATAGCATATGATTAAATCTAGATTAATTAAGTTAATAATCAATGGAAATAGCAATTTTAGGTTTAGGATGTTTTTGGGGACCAGAAATAAAGTTCAGCAAACTTAATGGTATTGCAAAAACAGAAGTAGGATATTGTGGGGGTAACTCTGACAAAACAAATTATAAAGAAGTATGCTCTGGTATAACCAATCATGCTGAAGTAGTTAAGTTAGAATTTGATCCAAATATAATTTCTTACGAAAATATTCTTGAACATTTTTTTAAATTTCATGACCCCACTACGTTAAATTCTCAAGGGCCTGACTTTGGTACTCAGTATAGAAGTGAAATTTTTTATACAAACGATGACCAAAAAACTATTGCAGAAAAGATGGTAGAAAAAGAAAATATCAAACTATCTGGCAAAGTAGTAACAAAAATTTCATTAACTAAAAACTATTGTGCAGCAGAAGAATATCACCAAAAGTATCTAGAAAAAAGATAGTATGTCATTGGTTGATACAGATTGGCTAGAGAAAAATCTCGACAACGTGAAAATAATTGATTGTTCTTGGCATATGCCTGCTGAAAATAGAAATGCTCAAGATGAATTTGATAAAGAGCATATCCCAAATGCTATTTTTTTTGATTTAGATAAAAATTCAAAACAAGACACAGACCTTCCTCATATGCTTCCAAGTTTAGAGGTTTGGAATGAAATAACTTCAGACTTAGGAATTTCAAATGATGATCAAATTGTAATTTATGATAATTCAAATGTCATAAGTTCATGCAGAGGTTGGTATAATTTCATTTATTTTGGTCATGATCCAAAAATGGTTAGTGTGCTTGATGGTGGTTTTAAAAAATGGAAAAGTGAAAATAAAAAGACCTCAAATATTTCAGCAAATTTAAATAAATCTAATTATAAGGGTAATGAATTATCTAAACTTGTAAAAAATAAAGTCTTAATTGATCAAAATATTTCTAAAAAAGAATTCAAAGTAGTAGATGCGCGAGGTAGAGAAAGATTTGAAGGTAAAGCTCCAGATCCAAGAAAAAATGTAAGAAGTGGTTCTATTCCAAATTCGGTATGTTTGCCTTTTGTAGAAGTAATAAATGAAAATAAGACTTTTAAAAATAAAGAGGATTTAAATAAATTATTTAAAGAGATATCAAAAAATTTTGAGGAAAATTTAGTTTTTTCTTGTGGATCCGGTGTTACTGCTTGTGTTTTAGCGCTTGCATATTCTTTAGTTAATACTAAATATCTCCCAACCATTTATGACGGATCTTGGTCAGAATATGGAAAAATTTAAATTATGAAAACATCAACTAAAATCACGAGTATAATCGTCATCTTCTTTTTAATTATTGCCATAGTGATTATTGGCAGAACAATGATTGGAAATCATTTTAAGAAAAAATTTAGTAAAAGACCTCCTCCTGGAATAATAGTAACCACAACACAAGAGAGAACTTTTGAAAATGTTATAAGTACATACGGAACAGCAGCACCAGTTAAAACTCAGTCATTTAAGGTTGAAAAGTATGAGATATTAAAGCCAATAGATTTTAATACAAAAGTTAAAAAAGGGGATGTTGTTGCTAATCTTAAGAATAGGAAAATTATTGCTCAATTTGATGGAGTTATTGGGAAAAGAGAATTTTCTGAAGATTTAGAAGTATCAAAATCTTCCCTATTAATTAATTTAGAGGATACTAGCTCGTTATATTGCGATGTAGATATACCAGAAATTTTTGTTCCATTTATAAAAGTTGGTTTACCTGTAGATATAAAGTTTTCTGGACACAAAAATAAAATTTACATAGGTGAAGTTGACTCTTTTGCAAGCAGAATTAGTCAAGACACCAGGTCTTTAGCTACAAGAATAAAAATGGATAATAAATCTGGAGAAATTTTACCAGGTTCATTTTTAGAAATTTTAATTAAATATAATGTTAGAGATGGTTTAAGTGCACCTGATACAAGCACAATAGTCGAGGGTGAGAATATTTTTATATATAAAGTGGATGAAAAAAATAAAGTAATGAAAACAAACGTTACTGTAGGTGATAGATATTTAGGATTTGTAGAGATTTTAGATGGATTGAATAAAGGTGATAAAATTGTTGCTGAAGGAACAAAAAAAGTTAGACCAAATTTAACGATCAGACCTATAGAAAAAGGTGCAAAGAAAAAACAAGGAAATTCTGGTTGGGGTAAAAAAAAGGGATCCAAAAAAGCTGAGGAAAAAAAAGGTAAATTTGATTGGTTAAAAAATATTTTTAAAAAATCTGAAAAAGAAAAAAAATAATTAAATGTATATAACCGAAGTTAGTATTAAAAGACCTGTTGTTGCTTGGGTAATGTCTTTAATTCTAATTATTTTTGGAATATTTGTTTTTGCGGAGCTACCAGTTCGAGAACTTCCAGATGGAATACAGCCTCCAGTAGTTCAAGTTCAAACAGATTATAAATCAGCATCAGCAGAAATTGTTGATGAAGAAATAACTCAAAAACTTGAAGATGTTATAGGTGGTGCAGAAGGTATTAAAAACATCGACTCTAGTTCTTTGAATGGACGAAGCAGAATTAATATACAATTTAATACAGATATTGATTTAGACGATGCAGCGAATGATATTAGAGAAAGAGTTGCTCGTGTTGTTGACAATTTACCTGGCGAGTCTAATCCACCCCAAATTCTAAAACAAGCAGCAGGTTTCACAACTACAATGTGGGTAGCACTGACATCTCCTACATGGGATGATCTTGATCTTGGAGATTATGCTGAAAGATATCTGATAGATGCTTTTTCAAGTGTTCCAAATGTTGGAAGGATTTTAGTTGGTGGACTAAGAGAGCTTAGTGTTAGAGTTTGGATAGACCCTATCAAATTAGCAGCCAACAATCTCACAATTCAAGAAGTTGAGAGAGCTTTAAGAAATGAAAATCTTAATATTCCTGCTGGTACATTAGAGGCAAATAATAAAGATTTAACTTTAAATATAGATAAGTCTTATTCAAATATAGATACTATAAAGCAACTTCCTCTTAGAAAAAATAAAGACAAAGTAGTAATACTTTCTGATGTTGCAAATATTGAATTTGGACCTGTTTCAGAGAAAACTTTATTCAAAGCACAAAGTAAAAATGCACTCAACTTAAAAACTGTAGGAATTGGTATTTATGCTAAAAGTGGAGCTTCAACAGTAGAGTTGTCTAATCAAATTAAAGCCAAAATAAAAGAACTTAATAAAGCACTACCAGATGGACTAAGTTTAGAAATAGCATTTAATCGAGCAACATATATTGGTGCAGCGATCGAAGAAGTTTACAAAAGTTTAATTATTGCTTTTGTATTAGTAGTTTTAATTATTTATCTTTTTCTTGGAAATCTTAAAGCGGTAATTGTACCAGCTGTAGCTCTTCCTGTTAGTTTAATTGGTTCATTTCTTGGATTATACATTTTTGATCTCTCAATAAATATTTTTGTATTATTAAGTTTTATTTTAGCAATAGGAATAATTACTGATGACTCTGTAATTATGACAGATGCTATTTATACTAGAATAGAAAACGGTGAAACACCACTAGTTGCTGCTTATAAAGGTTCTAAGCAAATTACTTTTGCTATTATTGCAACTACTTTAATTTTAATTGCAGTGTTCTTACCCCTTATATTTATTAAAGGAATATCTGGAACTTTATTTAAAGAGACTGCCATAGCGCTATCATTTTCAATTGTAGTATCATCCTTTGTTGCATTAACTCTGTCTCCAATGCTTGGAAGTAAGTTTTTAAATAAAAAAGAAAAAGTCAATTTCTTAGTTAAAAAATTTAATAATAAATTTAAATCTTTTACTGGATTTTATATTGATTCACTTAAATACTGGATAAATAGACAAAAAACTATTTCGATATTTATAATTTTTATCATTGCAGCATCTGCTTATCTTTTTAATTTTTCAAAAAAAGAATTACTGCCTATGGAGGATAGAGGTTCTTATTTAATAATAGGTTCAACAGATGAAGGTAGTTCATTTGAATATACTCAAGAAAAGGCTCAGATAATTGAGGGAAGAATATTAAGATTATTGCAAGCAGAAGATAGCCCATATGAAAGACTAATCATGAGAGTTCCTGGATTTGGAAGATCTGCTACATCTTATAACACTTTTATAATAATTGCTTTACTTGATGAATGGAAAAATAGAGAAAAAAATAGTCAAACTGTATTAAGAGAAGCTATTGGGCAAGTGGTTTCGGTTCCAGAAACTTTTGCATTTCCAATATCTCCGCAAGGAATAAGAGTTTCAAACTACAACAAACCAGTACAGTTAGTTATTTATGGGACAAGCTATGAAGAATTAGAAGATATTCAAAATAGTGTTCAAAGAGAATTAAGAAAAAATAGAAATATGTTCAGAATTGAAAGTGATTACACAAAAAACAAACCTGAAGTTAAATTAATCACAAACAAAAATCGAGCTAATGACCTAGGTGTATCTACAGAAAATATAGGTAGAACTCTTGAGACATTATATGGAGGCAAAAGAGTTACTTCTTTTAGTAAAGAGGGAAGAGAATACCCAATAATCTTACAACAATATTTAGCTGATAGACGTGATCAAGATGGATTATCAAAAATATTTGTAAGATCCGAAACAACTGGAAAATTAGTTTCAATAGCTAGTCTTGTTGAATTTGAAGAAAAAGGGACTGCAGAAGCATTACCGAGATATAATCGACAAAGAGCTGTTACAATTTCAGCTGCACTATCAGAAAATTACACACTAACTGAAGCTGTTAAATATTTAGAAGATGTAATGATAAAAGTTGCGCCTCAAAACCAAATTACATGGAAAGGAAAATCAGAAGAATTAAAAGAAACTACAAACGAAATTTATTTAATTTTTGCTTTAGCTTTGTTGACTGCTTATCTAGTAATGGCAGCAACATTTAACTCTTTTGTACACCCTTTCATAATTATTTTGACAGTTCCTTTGGCTGTATTTGGTGGTTTAGTATTTATTTTATTTTTAAATAGTTCAGTGAATATATTTTCACAAATTGCCCTAATCATTCTTATTGGTATTTCAACAAAAAATAGTATTTTAATCGTTGATTACGCTAATCAAATAAGAACAACAGGTGTTAAAATTCAAGAGGCAGTATTGAAAGCCTGCAAGTTAAGAATTAGACCTATCATAATGACATCATTAAGTACAATGATTGCTATGATACCTTTGGTTATCGGAAATATAGGTCCTGGTGCTGGAGAAGGATCAAGATTAGCAGTTGGTGCAACTATTTTAGGTGGAATGATTATATCAACATTCTTTACTCTATATGTAACCCCTACAATGTATTTAGCATTAGCAAAAAATACTAAGCGGATTGATGCCGTAGATATAGAGCTGAAAAAACAATTAAATTAAAAAATAATATACTTACTTGTAGTTAATTTATTTTTACAATCTGATAATTGTTTTTTATAAATATTTGACTGTTTCTCAACTCTTTTAGCTAAGTTAATAACCTTATTATTTTTTTTATAATTTTTGTAATTCCCCCACCCCTCATGGTATGCAACATATTGTCTAAAAGCATCTTTCTTTGAAACTTTTAAAATTTTCTCAGTTTTGTTTGTATACCAACCAATAAAATCTACACTATCTTTAAATCTTGCTCTTGTTGCAAATTTATTTCCAGTTTCTTCTTTGTATTGTTTCCAAGTACCTTTGACTGCTTGAGAATATCCAAAAGAACTAGAAGGTCTTTTGTAAGGTATAACTTTGAATATTTTTTGTCTTGGAGGTTTTGCCAACCTATCAAAGCTAGATTCCATCTTTATTATAGCTAATTGTAAATACACAGGCGTACCCCACTTTGCTTCTGCTTTTTTAGCATGCTTATACCAAAGATATCTTTCATCAAATATTGAGCAACCATCTGCGGTATTAGATGGAATTGATGAGCAAGAAGAAAGTAAAATAAAATTAAATAATAAAAAAAAATATTTATATTTTTGAAAAAAATATTTCATTAATCTTGTAGTTTTATTTATCAAATTAATTTAAAAGGTGAAAGATGAGTTATTTAGTTTTAGTTAGACACGGTCAAAGTGTTTGGAATTTAGAAAAAAAATTCACAGGATGGGTAGATGTTGATTTGACAGAAAATGGCAAATCTGAAGCAAAAAAAGCAGGTGAATTAATTAATATAAACAACCTTACAATAGATCTTTATTTCTCATCTGTTCAATTAAGAGCCAAAAATACATTAAAAATAATTCAAGGAGAATTAAAGGACAATAAAGTTCCTAGTGAGGCATGGGAATTAAACGAAAGACATTATGGTGCACTTACTGGTCTTAACAAAGACGAAATGAAGGTAAAATTGGGGGAAAATAAGGTACATCAATTTAGAAGGTCTTGGGATTTAAGACCTGAACCTCTAGATAAACAAAATCCATATCATCCATCTAATCTAGAAATTTATAAAAATATTCCTGAAGATAAAATACCTAGCACAGAGTCTCTAAAAGACACTTATGAAAGGGTAATAGATTTTTACAAAAATAAAATTGAAATCATAAATGATAAAAATATTTTAATATCTGCACATGGAAATTCAATTAGAGCTCTTTGTAAGTACCTATTTAATTTGGATAATAATGTAATTTCAAAATTAGAAATACCAACGGGTAATCCTTTACTCATTGAAGTAAATGGAGATAAAAAAGTTTTAAGTGCTAAATATTTAGACTCTGATAGAGCTAAAGATCTTTTAGTTTTTTGAAGATTTCCAAATTAGTTAAATGATAAAAATTTTGTTTGCTTTCATATCCATGTAAATCTTTGGTATCAATCAATTTGTCCCAAATTTTAGAGATTGAAAACTTTTCACTAGTTTCATTTTTAAACAATTTTTTACTTAATATCTGACAGCCGATGTAGATATAATTTTTATCTAATTCCTTAGTAATAAGATTATTTTCTAATTTGAAATCACCCTTTAAATTTTTATCAAAACTTAAATTGTTGTTTACTAATAAAAGAATATTTTTTAATTTTTCACTAAAATAGAACTCTTCCATTTTATTAATTTCATCAAAATACTCTTTTGTCCAAACAGTATCAGGATTAAAAACTATAAAATCATCTTCATTAGAATGCTTAATTAAATTTAAAATACCACCCCCAGTATCTAGAATTTCTTTTCCATCTTCTATAATTTCAATATCAACATCAAAATTATTATCTTTAAAAAATTTTGGAAAATGATCTTTTAAATAAAATGAATTTATTAAAATTTTCTTAATTCCCAAACTTTTAATCAATCGGATGCATTTTTCTAACATTGTTACATTATTTAACTCTAACAATGGTTTGGGTGTATCTAATGTGATTGGGTTTAATCTTTTTCCATATCCTGCACATAATATTAACGCTGTATTTATTTTCATAATTTAATTGATAAATTCTGGAAAATTATTTTTCAAAAATAATTTTAAATCCTTAAAAATCTTATTCTGTTTTAATCTGTAATCTATCATTTCCCATGCATAAGGGATTAATTGAATATATTTTTTTTTATTATCTCTATAAGCAAGCCTTGTGAAAATTCCAATGATTTTTAAATTTCTTAGAACTGATAGTATTTCAAAGTCTTGTTTAAATTTAATTAAGTTAATTTTTTTATTGGTTTTTATGTAATAATCAAAAATCTTTTTTTTTAATCTGTTATTAGTTTTAAATCTAACATCATCTATCAATGATGCTAAATCATAAGCTTTATTTCCAATAAGAGCGTCTTGATTGTCAATTAAGCCAATTTGATTATTAAAATACATTAAATTGGAAACATGAAAATCCCGATGTACAAAAGTAACGTTTTTATTATTAAGTTTAGATAATAATTTATTTATCTCGTTTTTAAATTTTTTTTTGAATAAAGATTTATTTTTATTTAATTTTTTTTCAACATACCAGTCACTAAAAAGTTTTGCTTCATTATATAAAATTTTATTTTTATATAATTCAAGTTTGTAATTTTGATTTAAAAAATTTTTTATCTTTTTAGTTTTTATACTTTGTAATTTATTAAGTATGTGAATAATATTTTTAAAAAATAAATACTTATTTTTTTTTTTATTTTTTAAAATTTTAAATAATGAGACATTTCCGAAATCCTGAATTTCAATGAAGTTTTTTTTGTAATCATGGCTAATCAGATTTGGTGCGGAAATACTATTTTTTATTAAAATTTTGTTGACCGCATCATAAATTAATAAATTTTTCTCTTTTTCTTTTTTTGCATAAACAACTATAGAGTTATTTTTTTTACTTCTATAAAATGTTCTAAATGATGCATCCCCTTTAATTTTTTGCAAATCTTTTGAATTTTTCATTCTAGTATATTCTTAATCAATGCCTGTGATTTCAACACTTCTATTATTTAGCTCATTTTCATAGTTAAATTTTAATACAATAACTTTTTCCTGAATATCTTTAACTAACTCTGGCCACTCAACAAAAGTAATTAAATTATTATCTTTTTCAAATATGTTTAGATCGTTAGTATCTCTTTTATTTTTAATCCTAAATAAATCGTAATGTTTTATCTTCTTGGGACCTACTTGATATTCATTTAATAAATTAAATGTAGGACTTGAAACTTCTGTAATTGGAAAATCTGAACTTTTTTGAAATTCATTAATCAAATATTTTATAAATGTAGTTTTGCCTACACCCATTTCACCATACAAAAATATAATTTCTCCACCTTGTAAAAAATTTTTAAAACTTTCTGCTAAAACTTTTGTTGTTTCTTCTGAACTTATATCGATCTTGCTATTTTTAATAGCGATAGGCATTTGGTTTGAATGGGCCTTCTGTTCCAACACTTATGTAATCTGCTTGTTCTTTTGATAATTTTGTTAATTTAGCCCCAACTTTTTTCAAATGTAATGTTGCTACTTTTTCATCTAAGTGCTTGGGTAAAACATAAACTTTATTTTCATAATTTTTATGATTATGCCAAAGTTCTATTTGAGCAATTACTTGATTGGTAAAAGATGCACTCATTACGAAACTTGGGTGTCCGGTTGCACAACCTAAATTAACTAATCTTCCCTCAGCTAAAAGGATAATTCTTTTTCCACTTGGTAATTCGATTTCGTGTACTTGGGGCTTAACTTCCGTCCATTTATAATTTTTCAATGCCTCAACTTGAATTTCATTATCGAAATGTCCAATATTGCATAAGATTGCTCTATCTTTCATGTCTCTCATATGATCAGCTGTAACTATATCTTTATTTCCAGTTGCTGTAACAATTATGTCTGCTCTATTAATGGCTTCTTCCATTAAAACTACTTCATAACCTTCCATTGCTGCCTGAAGTGCGCAAATAGGATCTGCTTCAGTAACAAGAACTCTAGCACCACTTTGTCTTAAAGATGCGGCACTTCCTTTTCCAACGTCACCAAAACCAGCAACTATTGCAATTTTACCCGACATCATAACATCAGTAGCTCTTCTGATACCGTCAACTAAACTTTCTCTACATCCATATAAGTTATCAAATTTAGATTTCGTTACAGAGTCATTAACGTTTATTGCTGGAACTAATAGAGAATTATCTTTCTCCATTTTATTTAATGCTTTAATTCCAGTTGTAGTCTCCTCTGAAACACCTTTTATATCTTTCATTAAATCTTTGTATTCATTGTGCATGATGGCAGTTAAATCTCCCCCATCATCTAATAACATGTTGGGTTTCCAATCATGTTTTCCAACTATTGTTTGTTTAATACACCATAAGTACTCTTCTTCTGTTTCACCTTTCCATGCATAAACAGGAATTCTAGCTTTTGCTATTGCTGCTGCTGCATGGTCTTGTGTAGAAAATATATTGCAAGATGACCATCTTACTTCCGCTCCAAGATCTACTAATGTCTCAATTAAGACTGCTGTTTGGATAGTCATATGAAGACATCCAATAATTCTAGCACCTTTTAAAGGTTTTTCTTTTGAATACTCTTCTCTTAATGCCATTAAACCAGGCATTTCACTTTCTGCAATAGAAATTTCTTTTCTTCCAAATTCAGCTTGAGAAATATCTTTTACTTTAAAATCATCCATAGCGAGCTTTATACAGTTAAGTTCTATTTTATCAACTAAAGATTACAAACTAGGAAATTTTATTTCTATCATTGCTCCTTGCTTATCTAATCTATTGGATGCTTCAATTTTTCCATCATGGAGCTCGACTAAATTTTTTACAATATTCAGACCTAATCCTGAATGTTCACCAAAATTTTCTGGTCTATTGCTGTAAAAACGATTAAAAATTTTTGATGTATCTTTCTCTTTAAATCCTTGTCCTTCATCTAAAATTTTAACTATAATTTTTTTTTCTATTCCATTTGAAACATTCACAATTACCTCACTACCATCCTCACTAAATGAAATAGAGTTATCTAGTAAATTTGCAACGATTTGTTCAATCCTATTTTCTATTCCATTAATTAGATACTCTGACTTTCCATCATTTTGATAGTTTATACTTATATTTTTTTTGAATTTATAAATGTTGTTATAATCATCAACAACAGATTGGATAATTGGTTGTATATCTAATTTTTTCATTTGCTCTTTACTAAGAGCAACTTCATCTTTTAACATTTGTGAATAATCTGTAATTAATCTTTCAATTCTTTGCACGTCATGAGTAAGAATATCTAAAAGCTTAGTCCTTTGATTTATATCTTTTGTATCTTTTAAAATTTCAGATGCACTTTTTAAAGATGCTAGTGGATTTCTTATTTCATGAACTAAATCTGTTGAGAAATTTTCTGCATGAGAAATCCGTTTTTGTAATTCATTAGTCATATCCTCCATTGAATTAGATAATAAGCCTAATTCATCATTTCTATTCTTCAAATTTTCAATTCCTGTTTTACCAGGGTTTTTTTCTTTTACTTTGATTGTGTATCCAACTAAGTTTTGAATTGGTTTAATAAAATATCTGCTTAGTACGAAAGAAAAAATTAAAATTACAAAACCAACTGATATAGCCGTTCTAATTACAAATGCTCTTCTCTCATCTATAGCTGTCTTAATCTCGTTAGCGTTTTCTGAGATAACTATAAAACCTAAATTATTTTCATCACTTTTTACATTTTTAACTGTTGTAACTTTAAATTGATTTAAATTATCTTCTGTAAAAGTATAATAATTTCCATAGTTGTCTGAATTGTTATACCTTTCTAATAAATCTTTGAATGAAACCTTTGTTTCATTATTTTGAGGAGAATTATTTTCTTTGTTTTCATCTTCATTGACTTCTTCACTCAAACTTTCAAATTCAACTTTATCTAATCGTGTTGAAAAAGATCTTGGATCAAGATCTAAGGTGTCAGTATCACCAATTAATTCTAATTTATTATCAAAGAAAATAACTCTGTCTAAATTTTGGAAGATAAATCTTGTAGAAAATAAAAATTTTCTAATATCATTTTCCTGAAATTTTATATTCAATCTTTTTATATTATCAGTCGTATTATTAATAATATTAATATGATCTTCAGATTTCTTTTTTAATAAACTTGGTTCAATATTAGTAAGATAAATAAGTGTAAATAAACCAATAATTGTAAATATTACAAAGTTTATAAATAGAAATTTTTTAAGTATAGAAAGTGTCTTTAAGTATTTACTAAACATCAGCTAACATTCCATCTATATCCACTACCATATCTAGTTTCAATAGCTGAAAAATCAGGATCTACTTTTTTGAATTTTTTTCTTATTCTTTTGACGTGACTATCAATAGTTCTGTCTTCAATATCTGTATCTTCTCTGTAAGCAATATCCATTAGCTGAGCTCTTTCTTTAATTATCCCAGGTCTTTTAGCTAATTCTTTAACAATCAAAAATTCAGTAGTTGTTAATTTGTCTGGTAATTGTTTACCATCCCATTCACATTCAAGCTGAGATGGGTCAAGTTTTAATCTACCATGTGAAATTAAGCTTTTATTTTCCTCTAATGTATTGTTTGAATCTTTTTTTCTTAATTGAACTCTTATTCTTTCAATCAAAACTTTAATTGAAAATCCTCCAGATTTTTTTACAAAATCATCTGCACCTAATTTTAATCCTAGCAACTCATCAATTTCATCATCTTTGGATGTTAAAAATATTACTGGCAAAGAAGTTTTTTTTCTTAATTTTTTAAGCAATTCTTCTCCATCCATTTTAGGCATTTTAATATCAATAACTGCTAAATCAGGTGGCATTCTAGTTAGACCAATTAATGCGCTCTCTCCATCAATATATGTCTGAACTTTGAAACCCTCTTTTTCTAGAGCAATACTAAGACTAGTCAGTATATTTCTATCATCATCAATTAGAGCTATAGTTTGTGTTTGCATTTTTATTATTTAATTTAAAAATATTAAATTGTTCTAAATTAGGCAATTGAATATAATTAGTGAAGCATCCCCCAATTATCACCGACATTTACATCAACTGTTAAAGGTGTAGAAAAAGAATGATAATCACTTTGAGTAACACTGGTCATCTCATTCTGTATTAAGTTGACCATTGCCTTTTCCTCTTTTTTTGGGACTTCAAAAATAAGCTCATCGTGTATTTGAAGAAGTATTTTTGATTTCAAATTTTTTTCTTCATTTAATTTTTTGTCTAATCTGATCATTGCTAATCTCATAACTTCAGATGCTGACCCTTGAATTGGAGCATTAATTGCTGCTCTCTCTTGAAAATTTCTAACATTAAAATTTTTATCATTTATTCCATTAAAATGAGATCTTCTTCCAAATATATTGTTTACATAACCACTTTTTCGGCAAAACTTAATTGTGCTATCCATATAAACTTTAATTTCAGGAAATTTAGCAAAATAAGCATTAAGAAATTCTTCTGCTTCATAATTAGAAACATTTATTTGTTTTGCCAAACCATACTGGGAAATACCATAAATTATTCCAAAGTTTATTGCCTTGGCTTTTCTTCTTTGATCTTGATTTACCTTTTTAATATCGATGTTAAATATTTGGCTAGCTGTTAAAGAGTGAATATCCTCATTATTTTTAAAAGCTTTTTTAAGTTCCTTAACATCTGCAAGATCTGCTAAAATTCTCATCTCAATTTGATTGTAATCTGCAGATATCAATAAATGATCTTTTTTGGCCTTGAACGCTTTTCTAATGTCTTTCCCATCTTCAGATTTAATTGGAATATTTTGCAGATTTGGATCACTTGAAGCTAATCTGCCTGTTGTTGTTGCTGCTAATAAAAACGATGTATGAACTCTTTTTGTATTTGGATTAATATGCTCTGGCAAAGCGTCAGAATAAGTATTTTTTAATTTTGAAACCTGCCTCCAATCTAATACTAATTTTGGAAACTCATGACCTTTGAAGGCTAAATCTTCTAAAACACTTGCGCTTGTTGCAAAACTTCCCTTTTTTGTTTTTTTTGTTCCTGCAATCTTAAGGTCATTATAAATAATTTCTCCCAGTTGTTTTGGTGAAGCAATGTTAAATTCTTTCTTAGAAATTTTGAAAACTTCTTTTTCAATTTTTTTGATTTTCTTATCAAATTTAGAAGAAAGAGAATTTAAAAATTTACTATCTACTTCAACACCTTCAATTTCCATGAATGCAAGTATTTTAATTAGAGGTTTTTCAAAAATCTCATAGATATTAAATAATTTTTCAGATTTTAAGCTTTTAATAAATTTTTTATATAATCTAAAAGTAACGTCTGCATCTTCTGCTGCATAATTTTTTGCTGTTTCTAATTCTACATTGCTAAAATTTATTTCTTTTTTACCTGTTCCAACAATCTCTTTGAATGAAATTGTCTTATGTCCAAGATGAATATCCGAAAGGGTATCCATGTTATGTCTATTCTTTCCAGCATCTAATACATAGGACATAAGCATAGTATCTTCCATCGATGAAAGTGAAATGCCAAGTTTATAAAAAACTATAAAATCAAATTTAATATTTTGACCAATTTTTTTAACACTTGGGTCCTCTAATAAGTTTTTTAATTTATTGATAACACTCTCTTTATTTAAAGAATCCTGAGATTTATGACCAACAGGGATATAACAAGCTTTTCCAATTTTTGAACAAAGTGAAATTCCAACTAAATCAGCCTGATGAGGATCTAACGAACTTGTCTCTGTATCAACAGCAACTTCCCCTACTTCTTCAGCTTCTTCTATCCACTTATCAATTTCATTGATATCTGTGATTAAATGATAATCTTTATTGTTGATTGATTTTTGTTTTTCAGTAGATTTAAAATTATTTTCAGATCCAGATAATTTTGGTTCCCCGTAAGCTGAGATTGCAGAACTTAACAATCTATTAAATTCCATTTCTCTTAAAAATTTATACAGTTTATCTTTATCAACCTCTTTTAATTTAAATTCAGTTAAATTTTTATTTACTGGAGACTTGTCATCTAAAGTTACAAGTTTTTTACTAATTAAAGCTTTATCTTTATTCTCTATTAAAGTTTCTCTTCTTTTGTTCTGTTTAATCTCATGGGCAGAGTCTAATAATTTTTCTAAAGTACCATATTTATTAATTAATTCTGCGGCTGTTTTAACTCCTATTCCTGGAACACCTGGTACGTTATCACTACTATCGCCTGCTAAAGATTGAACATCTATAACTTTTGAAGCATCAACACCAAACTTTTTAATTACATCTTCCTCAGTGATAAATTTATTTTTCATAGGGTCAAAAATTCGAACACCTTTTTTGTAAAGTTGCATTAAGTCTTTATCTGATGAAACGATTGTGACTTTTGCGCCTTTTTTAAGAATTTGATCAACATATGTAGCTATTAGATCGTCAGCTTCATAATTTGGTAAATCCACAGAAGGTAAGTTAAATGCTAAAACTGATTTTCTAATATACTCAAACTGAGGTGCCAAATCATCAGGGGCTTCTGATCGATTAGCTTTATAATCGCTATAAATTTCATTTCTAAAAGTCTTTCTAGCTGAATCAAAAATTACTGCAAAATGAGTTGGTTTTTGTAAATTTTGATCAGATTTTGAATCCTCTAATAATTTAAACAACATGCTACAAAATCCACTTACAGCACCTGTAGGTAGTCCATCACTTTTTCTAGTTAATGGTGGTAAAGCATAATAAGCTCTAAAAATATAACCAGAGCCATCAATTAAATAAAAATGATCTGTTTTTTGTATTTTATTCATGAAGATTAACAAATATTACATTGCTAACAATTTCTGTATATAAAAAAATAAAATTAAACCTTTAGTCTAATATAGCTAGATTATTTTTTATATTTTGAGTATTATTTTAATATGGAACTTACAAAAAACTTAACACAAACAAAAATCATAAAATCATTATTAGCTGTGATTCTAGGTTCAATTGCTTTAACTATTTCTGCAAAAATTAAGATTCCATTTTATCCAGTTCCAATGACAATGCAGACATTTGTTGTATTATTTTTAGGTGTAAGCTTAGGTTATAAAATTGGTTTAGCTTCTGTAGGTTTATATTTGTTAGAGGGTATTGCAGGATTACCGGTATTTTCAAACTCCCCAGAAAAAGGAGTTGGCATAGTCTATTTTACTGGCCCAACGATGGGTTATTTAATTGGTTTTTTAATTGCTTGTTATTTAGCTTCAAAAATTAATACAAAAGATAGTTTTATAAATATTTTAACTAAACTAGTTATTGCAACCTCTACAATCTATATTTTGGGTTTAATATGGCTAGGAACTCTGATTGGTTGGGATAAACCAATATTTTCACTAGGTGCAAAACCATTTCTATTAGCAGAGTTATTTAAAATTATTATTTTAACTTTAGTTACTAAACAAATAATTAAAATTAGAAATATTACCTAGGAGATCTTTTAGATAGAATTCTTTGAAGGGTTCTTCTGTGCATCTTCAATCTTCGAGCTGTTTCAGAAACATTCCTATTGCATAATTCAAATACTCTATGAATATGTTCCCATTTAACTCTATCTGCTGACATTGGATTTTCTGGTGGTGCAGCCTTTTTAGCTGGATCTGCCAACAATGCTTTTTCTACATCTTCTGCATCTGCTGGTTTTGCCAAGTAATCAATTGCACCTTCTTTAATTGCTGCAACTGCTGTGGGAATATTTCCATACCCAGTTAGCATTATAATTCGGCTATCATTATTTGAAGATTGAATTTCTTTAACAACTTCAAGACCATTACCGTCTCCAAGTCTTAAGTCTACAACTGCAAAACCTGGTTTTTTACTTTTAACTGACTCAATACCTTTTTTTACACTCTCAGCTTGAAAAACTTCAAAGCCCTTTTTTTCCATTGCTCTTGCCAATCTTTCTCTAAAAGGATTATCGTCATCTGCAATCAGAAGTGATTTATTTTCAAAATCGCTTAAATTTTGTAATTTGGCTTCGTTTTTCATGATCCACATATGGGGTCTAAATCTAATATTACAATATATGAAAAATACACACATCAGGCTTGAATTATTTACTTTACAACGTCTATTTTTACTTTATATGGCTCAAATTATTAAAGTTTTATTAAAAACTTTTTTTTATTAAATTTTTTTTGGAGACATATGAAATGCAAAAATTTAAGTCAGTTGAAGAACTTATAAATCAGCTGAAACCTGAAAAGCCTGTTTATTGTATTAGGAAGAAATCCATAGAGTCTTCGGTTAAATTTTTCTTAGATAAGTTCCCTGGAAAAATATTATATGCAGTTAAAACAAACCCACATCCTGAAGTTATTCAAACCATTTTAAACACAGGTATAAACCAATTTGATGTTGCCTCAATTGAGGAAATTAAGGCCATAAGAAAAATAACTCAAAACGCAAAATGTTCTTACATGCATAGTGTAAAAAGTAGAGAAAGTATAAAAGAGGCCTATTTTAATTATGGTGTAAAAACTTTCTCATTGGATACAAAAGAAGAGTTAATTAAAATTATTGAAAGCACAAATAATGCAAAAGATTTAGAATTATTTGTAAGAGTTGCTGTTTCAAATGAGCATGCTGAAATTGATTTATCTAAAAAATTTGGAGCACTAACATCTGAAGCTGTAGGATTGCTAAGATTAGTAAAACAAAGTGCAAAAAAAATTGGTTTAAGTTTCCATGTTGGATCGCAGTGTATGCATCCTATTTCATACGCCAAAGGTATAAATGAGATTGGGAATATAATTAAAAAAACAAAAATAATACCTGATACAATAAATGTTGGTGGAGGATTTCCAACTATTTATCCAGATTTAATTCCTCAATCTTTAGATGAATATTTCAATGAAATTAAAAAAAGTTTATCTAATTTAAAATTAGAGAAGTTGCCAGAGATAATTTGTGAACCAGGAAGAGCAATAGTTGCAGAAAGTGGTTCAACAATTGTTAAAGTTAATTTAAGAAAAAAACAAAAACTTTATATAAACGATGGAACATATGGAACCCTATTTGACGCAGGGACACCTAACATAGTTTATCCATCTAAAATGATTAAAGACAATTCAAATAAAATAATTTCAAAAAAATTGACTGCTTTTGATTTCTTCGGTCCTACTTGCGATAGCATGGATTATATGAAGGGACCTTTTATATTACCAAATAATATTAAGGAAAATGATTATATTGAGCTTGGTCAACTTGGAGCATATGGATTAACTTTTAGAACACAATTCAATGGTTACTATTCAGACGAAATTTATGGAGTTGAAGATAAACCAATAATGTCAATGTATGACAAAGACGTTAATAGCGCTCATATGGTTGCTTAATGTCAGACCAAAAAAATCCAGGACATAACAGTAAAAGAGATTTTTTAAAAAATCCTGTCGAACATATAGATATTACCTCATTTGACTCCAGATCAATTATTTCTTCAATGGAGAAAATGTCATTTGTATCTAGAGAAACTGCAAATGCAGCAAACATTTACAACGAAATGCTTAAAGATAAGGAATGTACAATTTTTCTTACTTTAGCAGGATCAACATCTGCAGCAGGATGTATGAATATTTATAAAGATCTTGTTAAATACAATATGGTTGATGCAATTGTAGCAACAGGGGCATCAATTGTAGATATGGATTTTTTTGAAGCTCTTGGATTTAAACATTATCAGGGATCTCAATTTCAAGATGATACTGAATTAAGAGACAACTATATTGATAGAATTTACGACACATATATCGACGAAGAAGAGCTTCAAATGTGTGATAAAATTATTTGCCAAATAGCAGATACTTTAGAACCAAGAAGTTATACTTCGAGAGAGTTTATTTCAGAAATGGGAAAATATTTAAAAAAAAATTCAAAAAAGAAAGATTCTTTAATCGAAACAGCATACGATAATAATGTTCCAATTTTTTGTCCAGCTTTCACAGACTCAAGCGCAGGCTTTGGTCTTGTAATGCATCAAGAAAAAAATCCAAAAAAACATATGACTATAGACTCAGTTAGAGAATTTAGAGAACTAACTGAAATTAAAATCAAATCAAAAGGTTCTGGTTTATTTATGATTGGTGGAGGAGTTCCTAAAAATTTTATTCAAGACACTGTTATTTGTGCTGAGCTTCTTGGTAAAAATGTAGATATGCATAAGTATGCTGTACAAATTACAGTTGCTGATAGTAGAGATGGTGCATGTAGTAGTTCTACTTTAAAAGAAGCAAGTTCTTGGGGTAAAGTGGATATCACTAAAGAACAAATGGTATTCGCTGAAGCAACAAGTGTGTTGCCATTAATAGCTAGCGATGCTTACCATAAAGGTGAGTGGAAAAATAGAGAACGAAAAAACTTCTCAAAATTATTTATATAAAATTGAAATATTTATCAAACAAATATGGTTTCTTGGGAATTGATAATAAATTCAACTTCAAAGAAAAAGTAGTGGTCGTTCCATTTGGACTTGAAAAAACAGTTAGTTATGGCGGTGGAACAAAAAATGGACCAAAAGAAATTATCAAAGCTTCTCACCAAGTTGAACTTTATGATGAGGAACTAAATTGTGAACCTTACAAAAAAATAGGTATCAAGACATTAAAACCATTTAAAATTGATAAAAATATCAAAGTAGCATTAAATAAAATTTCTAAAATCAATGGGGAAATTTTAGATAAAAAACTATTTCCAATGACTTTTGGTGGTGAACATTCAATTACACCAGGATGCATTGTTCCTTTTACAAAGAAATATAAAAATATTTGTCTTTTACATTTTGATGCACACGCAGATTTACGTGAAAGTTATAATGGTGAAAAATTTTCACATGCATCGGCAATAAGACGATGTTTAGATTATAAAAATTTGTCTTTAATTTCTTTTGGAATTAGAAATATATCAGAAAGTGAGATTCCATTTTTGAAAAAAAATTCAAATAGAATAGATATCTTCTGGGCAAAAGATAAAAAAAAATGGAATTTAAATAAATTTAAAAAATTAATAAAAAATAAGACTGTTTACTTAACGTTTGATGTAGACGGATTAGATTCAAGTATTATGCCTGCTACCGGAACACCTGAACCTGGTGGATTGTTGTGGGACGAGACATTAGAGATAATTAGAATTGCTGCAAAAAATTCAAATATAGTTGGAGCTGACATTAATGAACTTTCTCCAATTAAAGGGTTTAACTCCTATAATTTTCTTGTTGCTAAATTAGCTTATAAAATTTTATCTTATAAATTTTTATATTAGACTTTAATTGGCTTAAATATTTTTAATAACATTCTAAATGGTATTAACATTATTAATGCTACTAGTATTTTAACACCCAAATCACCCAAAGATAAAGTGACCCAAGGAACTCCTGTTCCATAAAATGATATTGAGAAAAATAAAAAAGTATCAATAGTTGAACCAATTAATGATGAAGTTAGAGGTGCAACAAACCACTGTTTTTTTCTTAAACGATCAAATATTTGAATATCAAGCAATTGGGCTGTAAGGAAAGCCACTCCTGATCCAACTGCAATTCTAATGGAGATTAAATCTTCGAAGTTTGTCGAAAAAAATAAAGTAAAAATAATTCCTATAAAAAAACCAAAATAAACTATTTTTCTCGCAATTATTTTTCCATGAGATCTATTTGCTAAATCGGTTATTAAAAAAGCTATAGGATAACTAAAAGCTCCATAAGTAAGAATTTCATTTAATCCATAATAATTTATTGGAAATTGAACAAGGTAGTTTGAAGATAAAACAACCACACCCATCATTAAAGATAGGCTGATAAAAAATTTATTCATTAAGCAGATTTAGTTATTGGCTTTTTTTTATATGGTGATTTTAATAAAATAACTTTTTTGAGTTTTTTTAATCTTGGTGATATATTTTTATTTTTTACAGTTTTTAAGAACTCGTCAAAACTTCCCTTTTTATCAACTGATCTTACTCCTGAATTACTAACTGTTAGTTTCAAACTTCTTCCAGCAAGTTCACTTGTAAATTTTACTTTTTTTAAATTAGGTAAAAATCTTCTTTTTGTCTTATTGTTAGCATGACTAACATTATGACCCTTCATAGGAATTTTACCGGTTAGTTCGCATTTTTTTGACATAATTTCAGTGCCTATATAAGGGGAGATATTAAGGGCGTCAAGTTTATTAAAATTAAGAAAGAGTTTTATTTCCAACGATTTCTGAAATATTTTTCACTCCATCTCTAAGAAGTAATTCTTTTAGCTCTTTTTTAATGTTTGCAGCAATGTTGGGTCCCTGAAATACCATGCCGGTATATAACTGAATATAATCTGCCCCTGACAGAAATTTATCATGTGCAGACTTTCCAGAGTCAATACCTCCCACCCCAATTATTTTAATTCTACCATTTAGCAGTTTAAAGAATTGATTAATAAGTAAATT
>CACFZQ010000009.1:0-29321 GCA_902570835.1 uncultured Pelagibacteraceae bacterium
AAGTGTAAAACCAATAGGAATTAATACAACTACACCAGCAATAAAGTAATTTCTTAAAGTTAAAGAGAAAGATTTTTTAGAGCTTTTTTTAGACATATTTTTTTTTAACTATAACTAGCATAAACAACAAAAATTATTGCAATCATAAATAATACAACTAAAATTTTATTATTAAGATTCATAATAATAAATTATTACCAATTTTAGAATGAAATGAATAGAAGAAAATTTTTAACATATGTTGGTTGTGGTTGTGGAGGCTTACTTCTTAATTCATGCGCAAGTACTCCTATCACTGATAGAAAACAATTAAAATTAATACCAGAAGCAAAATTAAATGCTCAAGCTGCTCAAATTTATGAAAAAGTTAAAGAAAAAGAGAAAATGAGCGATGACACAAAAACTTTAAATGAAATAAAAGAAATTGGAAAAAAAATGGAAGATTCAATAAGTGAATATTTCTATAGATCTAATTTAAATGACCCAACAGCAAACTTTGATTGGGAATATATACTAATAGATAATAAAAAAGTTAGAAATGCATGGTGTATGCCAGGTGGAAAAATTGCAGTTTATACAGGTATACTAGATGTTACAAAAAATACTAATGGTCTTGCTGCAGTAATGGGACATGAGGTTGCTCATGCTGTTGCAAAACATTCAGTTGAAAGAGCAAGTAGAGGAGTTTTGCTAAATACAGGCACAAGAATTATTGATATTGCAAGCGGAGGTATATTATCAGATATAAATAGAACAACTGGAATGGATACAGTTGGACTATTATCACAAATTGGATTAATGAATCCATTTAACAGAAAACAAGAAAGCGAAGCTGATTATCTTGGTATGATTTTTTCATCTTTGTCAGGATACGACATCAGAGAAACTGTTAAAATATGGGAAAGAATGAAAGAATTTAATAAAGGAAAAGAACCTCCACAATTTATGAGTACTCACCCTTCATCTGAAACTAGAATTAAACAGATAAATGATTGGATGAATGAGGTAATTCTTGATTATCCACCGATCGAAATAAGTTAAATTCAATAAGTGGTGAGCCGTGATGGACTCGAACCATCGACCCATTCCTTAAAAGGGAATTGCTCTACCAACTGAGCTAACGGCCCACAAAAATTCATTTTTATGAAAATGAATATGGTTTATATACAGATAATTTTTAATATTTCAATTCGTTCAATGTAATTTTTATAAAAAGAATTCGTTATAAATGAGGGGTTTTCATTACTAAGTTGTAAAAATAATAGCACAGTTAATAAAACTACAACATATCAATGTATTTATCATGAAATTCATCAAAGGTATTATTCATAATGTTTTTTCTGATTTCAAACATTAATTCTTGATAAAAATTTATATTGTGAAGTGTTAATAGCATTGATGCTAGTATTTCATTGGTATTAAACAAATGATTCAAATAGTTTTTTGAATATTTGTTTAAATTTAAATTTTCACAATTAGGATCTAACGGAGTGTTGTCGTGGTGGTATTTGTTATTTTTAATATTTACCCTCCCATTCCAAGTAAAAGCAAGACCTGTTCTACCTGATCTAGTTGGAAGAACGCAATCAAACATATCAATACCTCTTTTTACAGCTCCTAAAATATCCGTAGGTGTACCAACACCCATTAAATAATGAGGTTTTTCGTCTGGCAAATGTTCTTTAATACCATCAAGAGTAGTAAACATTTCATTTTGAGTTTCACCTACAGCTAATCCTCCGACTGCATAGCCATCAAATCCGATGTTTGTAAGTCCTTCAAGTGATTTTAATCTTAAATCTTTAAATAATCCTCCTTGAATAATTCCAAATAAAGCTTTGTGAGGATTGTTTCCAAATGCCTTTTTAGATCTTTCAGCCCAATACAAAGATAGATCCATAGATTTTTTTATTAAATTATAATCTTCAGTTTTTTTTGGACACTCATCCATTATCATTACAATATCTGAGTTTAAGCCTAATTGAATCCTAATACTTTCTTCAGGACTTAAATAAAATTTTTTTCCATCAACGTGTGAATTGAATATTGCCCCTTTTTCACGATCTATTTTATTTAACTTTGATAGAGACATTACTTGAAAACCACCCGAGTCTGTAAGTATTGGTAAATCGCAATTCATGAACTCATGTAAACCACCTGCTGACTGAATTCTTTTCACTCCAGGACGGATCATTAAATGATATGTATTAGATAGTATTATTTCTGATCCAGTTTTCTTGATATCTTCGATTGTACAAGCTTTAACTGTTGCTTGTGTGCCAACAGGCATAAATGCTGGTGTATTAATCTCACCCCTATGAGTTTCTATAACACCTCTTCTAGCAAATTTGTCTTTGTTTAAAACTTTAAAGGCAAAATTTTTTAATGCCATTTAATATTTTACAAAGATTTAAAACTAATAATTTTATCAGGATCTGTTACAGCACCATTATTATTTTGGTCACCTCTTTTAATTTTATCTACAAACTCCATTCCTTCAATAACCTTACCAAAAACAGTATACTGTCTGTCTAAAAAAGGGGCTGGTTGAAAACAGATAAAAAACTGGCTGTTTGCACTATTTGGATCTTGAGCTCTAGCCATAGATAATGTTCCTCTATCATGAGGTAAGCTATTAAATTCTTGTTCTAAATCAGGCATATCAGATCCACCCATACCTGCTCTTCTTAAATCAAATTCTTTAGACTCTGAATTTCCAAATTTAACATCTCCAGTTTGTGCCATGAAGCCATCAATAACTCTATGAAATACAACGTTGTCATATTTACCACTGTTAGCTAATTCTTTAATTCTTTTGACATGGTTTGGTGCCACGTCTTCAAATAATTCAATTTTTACATCACCATCTTTTAGTTTTAAAATCATTATATTCTCCTCAGCTATTAATTGATTTGCACTAATAAAAAATAAAATAAATATGTAAGATAAAATTCTATTCATATTTTTCTTTTAAAGATTTTATTGTGCTTTTGGTAGTAAATTTTTTAATATTTCCATTTAATTTTACAATTTCTTTAACAAATCTAGATGAAATAATTTGATTTTCTACATCTGACATTAAAAAAATTGTCTCAATATTTTGGTTCAACTTTCTATTCATTCCAGCAAGTTGAAATTCATATTCAAAATCAGATACAGCTCTTAAACCACGCAATATAATATTTGATTTATATTTTTTACACAAATCTGTAGTTAGCGAACCAAAGGATACAACTATAATTTTTTTTTATTTAATTTTAAATCCTTGAATAAAGCTTTATTTACAATTTCTATTCTTTCCTCAGATGAAAATAAATAATTTTTATTACTTACATCTGAAACACCAACTACTATTTTATCAAAAAGCTTTAGTGCTTTTTTAATAACATCAATATGACCATAAGTAATTGGATCAAAAGTCCCTGGGTATATTGCAATTTTATTCATTAAATTAAATTATCATCAATTTTAATTGCAGAAACAACTTTTTCATCACCAGACAATTTTATAATTCTTACACCTTGGGTATTTCTACTTGCAGTTCTTATTTCTTTTACCGCAACTCTAATAACTCTTCCTTTGTTTGTAGATATTAAAATTTCATCACCTTCAAAAACTGGAAAAGATGAGGTTATATTTCCGTTTCTTGGAGAATTTATAATTCCAATAATACCCTTTCCTCCTCTATTAGTGACCCTGTAGTCAATATGAGAAGTCTTTTTGCCATAACCATTTTCGCTTATTGCCAATACAAATTTTTCTTTTGCTTTTAATTCTGATTTTTCATCTTTTGATTTTTTTCCGTTTTTATTTAATTTATCGTTATCAATTACGGACAATGAAACTATTTGATCACCAGATGCGAGTTCAATTCCTTTAATTCCTTTTGAAGATCTTCCCTTAAATACTCTTAGTTTTCTAGCTTCGAAACGGATACATTTACCAAATCTAGTACTTAGAATTATATCTTGATCATCTTTACAAATCTTAACTCCAACAATTTTATCATTGTTATCAAGTTTCATTGCAATTTTTCCTGAAGCATTAATGGAAGAAAAATCCTCTAAACTATTTTTTCTAACTTTACCTTGGGCTGTTGCAAAAATAATTTGATAATTTTTTGAATCTGTATCTTCATCAGGCATTGGCATAATTGAACTGATAGATTGATGACTTTTTAATGGGAGAATATTGAATAAAGATTTACCTTTTGAGGCTGATGATCCTTCGGGTATTTTCCAAGCTTTTATTTTATAAACAAGTCCCTCTGTTGAAAAAAATAAAACTGATGTATGCGTATTTACCGAAAGAGTTTGTATTACAGAGTCTTGATCTCTGGTAGTAATTCCAGATTTACCTTTTCCACCTCTTTTTTGTTGTTTCACATTATTTAATGATCCTCTTTTAATATACCCTTGCAAAGTGACTGTAATAATTACAGATTGTTTTTGGATTGTTTCTTCGATGTCATAATTTAACACCGCATCAATGATTTTAGTTCTTCTTGGAACAGCAAATTTCTCTTTAATATTTTTTAATTCTTCACTTATTACTCTCAAAAGTTCTTTTTTAGAGGATATAATTTTTTTGTATTTCGCTATTAATTCAGCTAATTTTTTAATCTCAACTTCAATTTCGTTGATACCAAGAGCTGTTAATTTTTGTAATCTTAATTCTAAGATAGCTAATACTTGTGGTTCAGATAAAGAATAAACATTTTTACCTTTTTTTCCTTCTACCAAAGAAATTAATTTTTGTGATTTGTTTATTTTCCACTTAGTTTTAAGAATAGCATTTTTCGCATTTTCAGGTGTTTTAGAAGATCTAATAATTTTTATAATTTTATCTAAATTTTCTACTGCTACAGATAGACCAATTAAGATATGAGCTCTTTCCTCTGCTTTTTGAAGATCAAATTTTGTTTTTTTGATTACTACATCTTCTCTAAATGATAAAAAATTAGAGAGAAATTCTTTTAATGTGCATGTTTTTGGTTTGCCTTCTACTATCGCTAAAGTGTTAAAACCAAAAGAACTTTCTATTTGAGTGTTTTTATAAAGTTGTCTTTTAATTGTTTCTGGCTCGACTCCATTTCTTAAATCAATAGCAACTCTTATACCTTCTCTATTAGACTCGTCTCTTATATCTTTAATACCTTCAATTTTCTTTTCTCTAACTAATTGTGCAATTCTTTCATTTAGTACAGCTTTATTTACTTGGTATGGAATTGAGGTAATTACCAATCTATCTCTACCATTCTTTAAACTTTCAACTGATACTTCACCTCTAATTTTAAATGAGCCCCTTCCATTGTTGTAACCCTGTTTGATTATATCTTTACCGATTATTACTCCTCCAGTTGGAAAATCTGGTCCTGGAATATGTTTCATTAGTTCTTTTATTTTAACATCTTTATTGTCTATTAAGGCTAAAGTACCATCAATTATCTCACCTAGATTGTGTGGAGGAATACTAGTTGCCATTCCAACAGCAATACCACCAGCACCATTAACTAATAGATTTGGAAATTGCGCAGGTAAGACGCTAGGTTCTTTCTCTGTTTCATCATAATTACTTTTAAAAGTAATCGTATTTTTTTCGATATCATCAATTAAAAATTGAGAAACTTTTGATAATCTCGTTTCGGTATACCTCATAGCAGCCGCTGGATCACCATCAATTGAACCAAAATTACCCTGACCTTGAACCAAAGGTAAGCTCATTGAAAAATCTTGCACCATTCTAACTAATGCATCGTATACGGATTGATCACCATGAGGGTGGTATTTACCAATTACATCCCCGACTATTCTTGCTGATTTTCTGAATTGTTTAGACCAATCATAACCACCTTTATACATTGCATAAAGAATTCTTCTGTGAACTGGTTTTAATCCATCTCTTACATCAGGTAATGCACGACTTACAATAACACTCATTGCATAAGATAAGTAAGACGAGCTCATCTCGTCATGCATAGAGATTAGATTAATGTTCTTATCTTTTGGTTCTTCAGTTTTTTGCATAGAAATTAAAATGGTATTTCGTCATCCATGTTATTTGACACTTGAGAAGAATCCTCAATACTATTTTGTTGAGTTGTGTCATTCTGAATTCCACCACCAGTATTTCCTCCACCTAACATTGTAAGTGAAGAATTGTAACCTTGTATAACAATTTCTGTTGAATACTTATCTTGTCCAGATTGTTCATCTTTCCATTTACGTGTTGTGAGTTGTCCCTCTACATAAACTTGAGCACCCTTTTTTAAATATTGTTGAACAACATTTACCAACCCTTCATTGAATACAACTATACGGTGCCATTCGGTTTTTTCTTTTCTTTCACCAGTATTTTTATCTTTCCATGTTTGACTGGTTGCAAGACTTAGTCTAGCTACACTCTTGCCATTTACCATTTGTTTAATCTCAGGGTCTGCGCCCAAACGACCAATTAATAATACTTTATTTAAACTTCCAGCCATAATATTTACTATTTGTTAAATTAATTAATAAGATTTATATCACAATTCCTCTGAATATTAATTTTATTGACTCAAAGCAACTAAAAATATGATGAAAAAGATAGTTATAAAGGGCGCTAAAGAACACAATTTGAAGAATGTGACTGTAGAGATTCCAAAAGATAAATTTGTAGTGATAACAGGTTTGTCTGGGTCAGGAAAATCTTCATTAGCTTTTGATACCATCTATGCTGAGGGTCAAAGAAGATATGTTGAAAGTTTATCTGCTTATGCTCGTCAGTTTTTAGATAAAATGAAAAAGCCAAATGTTGATTTAATTGAAGGCTTAAGTCCTGCTATAGCAATTGAGCAAAAAAACACTTCAAAAAATCCCAGATCAACTGTTGCGACTGTTACTGAAATTTATGATTATATGAGGGTACTCTATGCAAGAGCAGGTATTCCCTACTCTCCTTTTACAGGCAAGCCAATAACCTCACAAACAATTACTCAAATTGTTGATTTAATTAAAAAATTACCAAAAAAATCTACAATTTATATTTATGCTCCAGTAGTAAGAGGTCGTAAGGGTGAATATAAAAAAGACATTTTAAGCTATAAGAGGCGTGGATTTAGAAAAATAAAAATTGATAACGTATTATATGATATAGAAAAATCTCCTAACATTGATAAAAAATTAAAGCACGATATTTCAATTCTAGTTGATAGAATTGTACTTAATTCAAAACTTGGAAACAGATTAGCTGAAAGCGTAGAAACAGCAGTAAATTTAGCTAATGGATTAGTTTTTGTTGAGTACGAAGATGAAACTCTTCCTCAAAAATTTAGAAAAATTGAAAAACTAATTTACTCCACAAAGTTTGCTTGTCCAGAAAGTGGTTTTACTATTGAAGAAATAGAACCAAGATTGTTTTCATTTAATAGTCCCTATGGTGCTTGTGAAGAATGTGAAGGTATAGGAATGAAATTAAACGTAGATCCAAATTTAGTAGTGCCAGATGAGCGAAAAAGTTTAGCAGACGGCGCAATTGAACCATGGGCTAAATCGACAACTTTATATTATGCACAAACTTTAGCTTCTCTTGCAAAACATTATGAATTTTCTCTTGATGAAAAATGGAAAAAGCTTCCAAAAAAAATAAAAGATATAATTTTATATGGTTCAGATGAAGACGAAATTAAATTTAATTATGATGATGGTTATGAAAAATATTCATATAAAAAAACTTTTGAAGGTGTAATTAATAATCTTGAAAGACGTTTCTTGGAGTCTGATAGTGAATGGAAAAGAGAAGCAATAGCCGAATATCAATCTGATACTGCATGTGAAGCTTGTAATGGTGACAGACTTAAAGAAGAAGCATTATGTGTTAAGATTAATGATTTAAATATTAGTGAGGTTACTAAAAAATCAATTCATGATGCCACTGAATGGTTTAAAAACTTGGAAAATAATTTAGATAAAAGGCAATTCAAAATTGCAGAACATGTACTAAAAGAAATAAATGAAAGATTAAATTTCTTACTTAATGTTGGTTTGGATTATTTAACACTCTCAAGAGAGTCTGGTACCTTATCGGGAGGAGAAGCTCAAAGAATTAGATTAGCATCACAAATTGGGTCTGGTTTAACAGGAGTATTATATGTTTTAGATGAACCATCAATTGGTTTACATCAAAAAGATAATGTTAAATTAATAAATGCATTAAAAAGATTAAGAGATCTTGGAAATACAGTAATTGTTGTTGAACATGATACTGAAACGATGGAAAATGCAGATCATATTATTGACCTTGGACCTGAAGCAGGAACGAATGGTGGTCAAATAACAGCTCAAGGAACTTACGAAGAACTTAAAAAGGATAAGAAGAGTATAACTGGACAGTATCTTGCAAATAAACAAAAAATTGAAATTCCTAAAACTAGACGATTAGCAAAGAATGGTAGATTTGTAGAAATAAATGGTGCTAGTGGAAATAATTTAAATAATGTTAACCTTAAAATTCCTACAGGAACATTCACTTGTGTAACTGGTGTTTCTGGTAGTGGTAAATCTACATTAGTATTACAAACGTTATTTCATGCATTAAACTTAACACTTAATAATAAAGCTAGAAAAACTCCAAAAGCATTTAAAGGTTATAAAGGTGTAGAATTAATTGATAAGATTATTGATATAGATCAATCCCCTATTGGTAGAACTCCAAGATCTAACCCAGCTACATATACTGGAGCTTTTGGTCCCATAAGAGATTGGTTTACTAGTTTACCAGAGTCTAAAACTAGAGGTTATAAGCCAGGAAGATTTTCATTTAATGTTAAGGGTGGTAGATGTGAAGCTTGTGAAGGAGATGGTGTAATTACCTATGAGATGCACTTTTTACCAGATGTTTATATTCAGTGTGATGAGTGTAAAGGAACGAGATACAACAGAGAAACTTTAGAGATTAAGTTTAAAGGAAAAAGTATAGCCGATGTTTTAGATATGTCTGTTGATGAAGGTTGTGAATATTTTGAAAACATTTCAAATATTAAATCTAAATTATTAACCTTAAAAAAAGTTGGACTTGGTTATGTTAAAATTGGGCAGCAAGCTACTACACTATCAGGTGGTGAGGCACAAAGGATCAAACTAGCTAAAGAATTATCAAAAAGATCAACTGGTAGAACCATGTACATATTAGACGAACCAACAACTGGTCTACATCAGCACGATATTAAGAAATTACTAGAAATTCTTCATACTTTTGTCAAATTAGGAAACACCGTTGTTGTCATAGAACATAACTTGGATGTTATTAAAACCGCTGATCATATAGTTGATATGGGTCCTGAGGGCGGTGTAAAAGGTGGTAAAATTGTTGCAGAAGGTAAACCTGAAGAAGTTTGCAAAGTAAAAGAAAGCTACACAGGCCAGTTTTTAAAACCTCTCTTGTATTAACTAATGAATTAAAAAAGTAAATTTTGTATATAAATAATAAATTTTTAATGTTATAAATAAAGAATAATGTCAAATATACTTTCATCATTATCTAAAACAGTTCATGCATCATTAGCATTGGTTATTGTGCTTTTTTTGGGTTTGTTTCTTCAAAATGACGGTTTTGATTTTGATGTTATTTTTTATAGCTGGTTTGCAAGATACGTTCATGTAGTTGTAGGTATAATGTGGATTGGTTTATTATGGTATTTTAATTTTGTTCAAATACCTAACATGGCTAAAATTCCTGACGAACAAAAACCTGCAATTGGCAAAGTTATAGCTCCAGCTGCATTATTTTACTTTAGATGGGGAGCTGCCTTAACTGTTTTATCAGGATTAATTCTAGCATATCTAAATGGATACCTTCATGATGCTATGATATTGAGTATTGGATCAGGCGTTCCAAAACACACTGCTATTGGTATTGGGATGTGGTTAGCTATTATCATGGCAATAAATGTATGGTTTGTAATTTGGCCAAACCAAAAAAGAGCATTAGGAATAGTTGAAGCTGATCCAGAGACAAAAGCTAAGTCAGCCAAAACTGCTATGTTATTCTCAAGAACAAATACATTATTATCTCTACCAATGTTACTAACAATGGTAGCTGCTCAAAACCTATATTAAGTACTAATTTATTAAGCTGTTTTATTATCGTCTTCTCTCAAGACTGTTTTTTGTGAAACTCTCAATCTTACTAAAACTGTGTTAGCAATATATATCGAAGAATAAGTTCCAAATACAACACCAAGTATCATCGCTAAAGAAAAACCTTTTAAAATTTCGCCACCAAAAAAGAATATTGCCAACAAGGCTAACAACGTCGTAGCCGAAGTTATTATTGTTCTAGATAAAGTTTCATTGATTGAAATGTTTGTTAATTCAAAAATTTTAATATCTGAATATTTTCTTAAATTTTCTCTAACACGATCAAAAATTACAACTGTGTCGTTCATAGAATAACCAACAATTGTTAGCACAGCTGCAATAATTTGCAAATTAATCTCAAGGCTAAACAATGAGAAAATTCCTAATGTCACTATTACATCATGAAATAAAGCCAAAATAGCTCCTAAACTAAATTGCCACTCGAAACGGATCCAAATATAAATAAGCATCACAGCTAAAGATAAAGAGATTGCTATCACGCCAGCTTTAAGCAACTCAGCACTAACTTTAGGACCTACGTTTTCAACTCTTCTAAAGTCATAATTACTCCCAAAAGAGCTATCTAAATTCTTTTTGATTTCTTCAATTATATTTTTTTTATTATCTTTGTTTTCAAATTTAATTAGAAAGTCAGTATCATTTCCAAATTTTTTAACTGAAACATCCCCTAAATCCATTTGATTAAATTTATCTCTTAAGGAACTTACGCTAATTTTGCTATCTGATGACCTTAATTCAATTAATGTTCCACCTTTAAAGTCTATACCATAATTTAAACCTTTAAATATTAATAATAAAAGCGACGCTGTAATTAAAAATATAGATAATATATTAAACTGATTGTAGTATTTGTTAAAAGCTATCATTAGATTAGTTTTTCCTTATTTTTATTTCTTATCACATAAAGACTAGTGAACAATCTTGCTATAAAATAAACTGAAAATAGAGTTGTAAATATTCCAACTCCTAGAGTAACAGCAAATCCTTTCACAGGACCAGATCCCATAAAAAATAAAATTATAGCAGCTAATAAAGTAGTAATATTTGCATCAATAATTGCCGTTCTTGACTTTGTATAACCTCCATCAAAAGCTAAAATATTATTACTCTCACCTTTTAACTCTTCTTTAATTCTTTCAAAAATTAAAACATTTGCATCAACTGCCATTCCAACAGTTAAAATTATACCTGCTATACCAGGAAGAGTTAGTGTTGCTTCAAATAAAGTTAAAATACCAAGCAATAAAAATAAATTAATTATTAATGTTACGTTAGTGATTAGTCCAAAAATTTTGTATTTAGCAAACATGAAAATAATAACTAATAAAAAACCTATAGCTAAAGCAATCATTCCTGCATTAATCGAATCTTGTCCAAGATCAGGACCTACAGTTCTTTCCTCTATAATTTCTAATGGAGCAGGTAAAGCTCCAGATCTTAATAATAAAGCTAAATCTGTAGCACTTTGAAAAGTAAATCCACCACTGATCTGTCCAGATCCACTTGCTATTGTATCTCTAACAACTGGTGCACTAATTATTTTTCCATCTAAAACAATGGCCAATTGTTTTCCAATACCAGTAGATGTTGCTTTACCAAATCTTTTGGCTCCTACTCTATCTAATGTAAATGACACAATAGTTTGATTGTTTTGAGTGTCCATTTTTGGTTGAGCATCTAATAGATTTTCGCCACTGATGATTATTCTTTTACTTACTGTTGCCTCTTCTAAGCCATCTTCAAATTTTAACTTCTCAACACCAAATCTGTCACTTTCATCATTAGTTACAAATCTAAATGTAAGATTTGCTGTTTTTCCTAATAGTGATTTAATTCTTTGAGGATCATCTAACCCAGGAAGTTCAACAAGGATTCTATCATTACCTCTTTTTAAAATATTTGGTTCATTAGTACCGACTTCATCTACCCTTCTTCTTACAATTTCTATAGCTTGATCTTGTGATGAGGTTTTAAGATTGATTATACCTTGTCTTGAAAAACTTACTTTTAAGTTGATACCATTATCTTCGATATCAAGTTGATGTGATTTAAATCTCGAGTAGTAAGGATTTAGGTCACTATTTTCATCTTGAAAAACATCTAGTACTGCTTGTTTATCTAAATCAGCAACATTAAAAAAAATATTTTGATTATCAATTTTAATATTATTAACTTTTATGTTTTCTCTTTAAAATAATTTCTTATAGTTGTTGTTAAATTTTGTAATTTTTGCTCAATTACAGGCTCATTATCAATTTCAAGTAGAAGATAAGAACCACCTTGTAAATCTAAACCAAGATTTATTTTCTTATTAAAAAAGCTATCATCGAACTTAAATAAATTTGATGACGCAATTAAAATAAATAATAAAGAAAATAAAGTTACAAATAAGATTCTTAGTTTAGAAAAATAAAGCACTTATCTTAACTGATTATTTTTTAACTTCTGGAGTATTGTTTAAAAGACTTTGAATACCTGTAGATTTAACAATTTCTACTTTAACATTTTCAGCTATTTCAACTTCTACTTTGTCGTTATCAATTAATCTTTCTACTCTTCCTGTTATACCACCTGAAGTGACTACTTTATCACCTCTCTTTAAACCTTCAACCATTGCTTTATGCTCTTTAACTTTTTTTTGCTGTGGTCTGATTAAGAAAAAATAAAAAATAACAAAAATTAAAATTAGCGGTATAAATTGACCTATTCCTGAACCTTCCATAAATCTCCTTTAAATTATGGCATTCTTATACCATCTAACTAATTAAAACAACTTTAATTGTTAGAAATCAATTCCATATTGTTCATATAAGGTCTTAGAACTTTAGGAATTATAATAGAACCATCTTTTTGCTGATAGTTTTCCATAATTGCAATCAGAGTTCTTCCAACAGCTAAACCACTTCCATTCAAAGTACCTGCAAAAACATTTTCCTTATTATGATTTTTATATCTTGCCTTCATACGCTGTGCTTGAAACGTTGAGCAAGATGAACATGATGATATTTCTCTATATTTATTTTCTGATGGTAACCATACCTCTATATCATAGGTTTTCTCTGCGCTAAATCCCATATCACCAGAACACAAAATTACTTTTCGATAAGGTAATTCTAATTTATCTAGTATGTCAGTAGCACAATTTGTCATTCTGTCTAATTCTTCTAAACATTTTTCATTCTCAACAATGCTTACCATTTCAACTTTGTAAAATTGATGCTGTCTAATCATGCCCCTTGTATCTTTTCCATAACTTCCAGCTTCTTTTCTAAAACAAGGGGTTGAAGCAACAAATCTCATTGGTAAATTATTAAGATCAATCATTTTGTCTTTTACAATGTTGGTTAAAATCACCTCAGCTGTTGGTATCAAAAATTTTCTATCTGATCCTTCATCAAATTTAATTTCAAACTGGTCATTTTCAAATTTTGGTAACTGTCCAGTTCCATACATCGTGCTTTCAGATGCCATTAATGGTGGTGATATCTCCTTATAACCATTTTGATGGATATGCGTATCAAGCATAAAATTTGATATTGCCCTTTCTAAAAGAGCCAATTTATCTTTTACAAATACAAATCTTGAACCAGTAGTTTTTGTAGCTAAATCAAAATCAAGCATATTTAGTTTTTCACCTAATTCGTAATGTGTTTTAGGTTTAAATTCTAAATTAGGTATCTCTCCTGATTTTAATATTTCTTTGTTATCATTTTCGTCTTTACCATTTGGAACATCTTCATGCGGTATATTAGGTATGCTAGAAAGCATACTATCAAGATCAAACTTGATTTGTTTTTGATCATCTACAATTTTGTCTAGTTCTTTACTTATTTCTTTAGATTTCTTAAATAAGGTTTCATCTTTTGATTTAGAAATATATTTTTTTTCTTTTTCTAAACTTTCTTTTTTTTGGATTAAATCTCTATTTTGTTCATCTAATTTTTGAATTTTTTCAAGATCTACATTTAAGTTTCTTTTCTCAAGAGATTTTTGAAATTTAGAAAAATCTTTTCGTATTTCTTTAATGTTATGCATCTTCTTTTTGTAAATTTTTGTTTTCTATGAATTTTACTGAAAATATTGACAATTCATACAGAATTAACAAAGGTATTGCTAAACCTATTTGAGTTATTGGATCGGGTGGTGTTAATAATGCAGCTGCTGCAAATATAATAACAACTACATATTTTCTTCTCTCTTTTAAAAATTGACTATCAACTATTCCGATTCTTGCTAACAAACTTAAAACAACTGGTAACTGAAAACTGATACCAAAAGCAAAAATTAATTTCATAACTAGTGATAAATATTCATTAACTTTAGCCTCTAATTGAATTGGTAAATTTGTAGAAAGACCTGTGCTTTCAAATGAAAGAAAAAATTTAATCGCAAGTGGCATTATCAAATAATAAACGAGCATGCCTCCTAAAAAAAATAATATTGGTGTTAATATAAGGTAAGGAAGAATTGCTACCTTTTCATGTTTGTACAGACCAGGTGCAATAAATTTCCAAATCTGCATCAAGATAAATGGACATGTAACAAAAAAAGCAGTGAAGAAAGATACTTTAAGATATGTTAAAAAGGTCTCTTGTAAAGCTGTAAATATCAATCTTCTATCAGAGCCATCTTCTTTTACAGCTCTTGCAAATGGATCAACAAGAAAACCGTAAATATGTTCTGCAAATAAGTAACAAATTACAAAAAAGATAAATAAAAAGATAAAGCTATTTATTAACCTTTTTCTTAATTCTGTAAGGTGACTTACAAATCCACCTTCCTGATCTTCATTACTCATCTTTTTTAATTTCTTTTTTTATTTCTTTATCAATTTTTTCTTCATCTATCTCTAGATTTGAAACTTCGTTTTGAATATTGTTAACGTACCTTTTGGCTGATCCAATCCAAGACCCTGCTTTCTTTAACATTATTGGAAAATCTTTTGGCCCAAGAACTATTATAGCAATAGCAACAACAATTAAAATTTCAAACCAACCAATAGTAGGCATTTAAATTAATTTTTGTTATCCGAGTCTTTATTATCTTCAGATATATTTTTTGGCTCTGTATCGTCAGTTACATCTGACGCCATTCCTTTTTTGAAACTTTTAATGCCTTTAGCTACATCACCCATTAGGCTTGAAATTTTTCCCCTTCCAAACAATAAAACAACTAATATAACTACAATAGCTATTTGCCAAATTCCTATACTCATGAAAACTTATAACCTTTTTAAGGTTATTTTGAAAGTTACTTTTTTATCAATCTGTCTCTTCAGGATCTAGAGTGCTGTTTAGCATTTCATCTATATTGGAATAAATATCCTCTTTTTTCTCTTCTTGCTTTTCTTTGTAAAATTTTCCAGTTCCAAAAATAGCATTATCCACACTTGAACTATCAATTAAACCAGCAGCTCCTAATTCATCAATTGTCGGAAGATCAGATATTTTTTGTATGTTGAAATGACTTAAAAAATCATCGGTAGTTATGTATTGAATAGGTCTACCTGGGACATCTTTTCGACCACCAGGTTTTACCCAATTTAGTTCCATTAATATCTCTAGAGTGTTAGTACCGAAAGCAACTCCCCTTATTTCCTCTATTTCAGCTCTCGTAACTGGTTGATGATAAACAATTATAGCCAATGTTTCTACTGCAGCTCTAGACAGTTTCTTTTCAACAGTTTTTTCTTGAGACATCAAACTTGATAAATTTGGTGATGTTCTAAAAGACCACTTATCTTTTATACATATTAAATTAATTCCCCTATTTGAATATTCTTGTCTTAATTTTTCTAAAGACTCTGGAACGTTACCTTTTTTAGAAACTTTACTTTCTATAGTATCTACGTCTAGAGGCTCAGCTGCTGCAAAAATAATTGCTTCTATTTCTTTATCTAAATCAGATAATTTTGATGGAAATTTTAAAACATTATCTTTTGAAGCTTTTGCTTTTTTAATCATTTATTTCCTTTATATATATTTCATCAAACAATTTATCTTGTTTAATTGATAAATTTCCTTCTTTAACTAATTCTAATGATCCAGCAAATATTCCAGCCTTACCAGTACTTTTGTATTTTGAACTACTTTTGAAATTACTTGGTATTAATTCATCAAGTTTTTTCCATTCAAATAGTTTACCAAAAAATTCTCTAATAGTTTTAATACCGTCCTCTGCTGTAAATACAGGGAGTTTTGGAATATTCATTTTTTGAAAATCTTTAGTCATTATAATTGTTGAGTAAGCTTTCATTAATTCATATAAACTTAAGTTATATTCGGTACTATAAATAGATCTAATATTTCCTTTCATACCCCTAGTTCTTATTTCTCTACCTAATCTTTTTCTCTTAAGCATTTGTTCGGATAATAATCTAATTAATTCTAATTTTTTTAGCTGTAATTTTAACTTTTCTGCAACTTCTTGAACTTTAAATTCTTCTTCTGGAGTTCCAGGTAAAAGCAATTTTGATTTTAAATAGGCTAACCATGTAGCCATTAAAAGATATTCAGAAGCAATTTCTAAATTTAAGTTTTTTTCATTAGTAATATAATCATGGAACTGATCTGCTAACTTAGTTATAGATATTTCTTCTAAATCAACTTTTTGAGCTTTTGCTAAATCTAAAAGTACTTCTAATGGACCATTATAATTATTTATATCAACATTAAATAATTCAGAATCAGCAGCAGACATGAAAATATATTAACTTAAAATTCTATAAAATTGAGATGTTTTTTTAACAACAAAACTATTCACTTGAGGTGAATTTTCCGCCACTATCTTCATTTCTTTCATATTTCCATTACAATGAAGTGCTAGATTGCAACCTGCACTAAATAAATTAATAGTATTAAATTTTAAATCATCACTTAAACTCTTCATTGATAAGTCATCCGAAATTAAAATATTCTTAAATCCTATATTTTTTCTAATAATATTAATTATTTTTTTTGAATGTGTTGCGGTGTTATTTTTGTCAATTTTTGAATAAACAACATGACCTGTCATTGCAAATAGACATTTCTTATTTTTAAATGTCCAAAAATCGTTTTTAAGAAGATATTTATATGTTTTATTAATAATCGGTGTTGAATAATGACTGTCAACTTTTGCTAAACCATGACCAGGTATATGCTTCATTACAGTTCCTATTGAGTTATTTTGAAATAATTCAATACAAATATTACCTAATTTAGAGACAATTTTTTTATTTTTTGAATAAGATCGATCACCAATTACTTTGCTTGCACCATTAACTCTAAGATCTAGAACTGGGACAGTATTGATATTCACACCAATTAAATTTAATAAATAAGAAGTTTTATCTACAAATAACCTATAAACAATTTCAAATTTTTTTTTGTCTTTATTAAACAAATCTCCAAAATATTCAGATGTCATATTATCAAAAGAAATTAAATTTCTTAATCTGTTTACTCTTCCACCTTCTTGATCAATCATGATTGGATATTTCTTATCCTTAAAAATTTTTCTAATACTAGAAGTTAATTTTTTAACTTGATCAAAAGATTTAATATTTCTAGTAAATAGGATTATTCCCCAAGGTTTATATTTCTTTAGAAATAAAATTTCATTTTTAGATAATTTTGTTGTTTTTAAACCAACTATGAAAGATTTTCTTTTACTTATCATTATCTAATAATTTCCAAAAATTAAATTTTTTCTTTTTCTTTTTGTTTGTTTGCTTAACATACTCAATTACATTTTGAGTATCGTTCTCTAAAACTGGTAAATTTTTTGAATATAATTTTATTTTCTCATCAATATTTTGATAAGATCTATATGATTTTTTTTTGTGTTCATCTGAAAAATAATATTTGCCTGTAAAAAAAATAAACAAAAGTATTACTAAAACAAATATTAAGTACTTTATTTCTTTAAGCATTACATTTGATTGGGTGTATCAACACCAACAATATCCATACCTGTTTTAATAACATTAGAGATAGCCTTCAAAAATATCAATTTATCTGGTGAGACTGTTTTTTGATCATTAATGAACCTTTTTTCTGGAAATTGTTTTCCTAAATTCCAATAAGAGTGAAACTCTGATGCCAGATCGTATAAATAAACTGGTATTCTATGTGGCTCTAATTTTGTACTAGCTGAGTCAACACATTTAGGCCATTCAGATAATTTTTTTAGAATTTTAATTTCATCGTTAGAATATTCAAAATTAAAATTATTTATCTCAACTTTTGAATTTAAGTCTTTGTCTATATGTCTAAATACAGATGAAATTCTAGCATAACAATACTGAACATAATATAATGGATTGTCTTTAGATTTTTCTTTAACTGCATCGAAATCAAAATCTAATTCAACATCACTACTTCTATTTAACATAATAAATCTTGTTGCATCTTTTCCAACTTCTTCAATCAAGTCATCAACTGTAATATAATCCCCTTTTCTTTTTGACATTTTGAAAGGTTTGTTATCTTTAATTAGTTTTACTAACTGACTAATTTTACAAATTAATTTACCTTTCCTTCCTGATAGAGCTTCAACAGATGAGGTAATACGTTTTATATAACCTGCATGATCTGCTCCGAGAATATTGATTAAATAATCAAATTTTCTATCAACTTTATTTTTATGATAGGCAACGTCACTTGCAAAATAAGTCCATGTACCATCTGATTTTTGAAGTGCACGATCTTTATCGTCACCAAAGTCTGTAGATTTAAATAATAATTGCTCCCTTTCAATCCAATTTTTGTTATCTTCACCGGCAGGGGCTTTAATTTTTCCTTTATAAATAAAGTTATTTTTTTCTAAAAAATCTATTACACTTTCAACTTCACTGTTTAACACAATACTTTTTTCACTAACAAAATTATCATGTTTTATGTCCAAGCTTTTGAGATTGTTTTTTATAAGTAAAAGCGCCTGCTCTATTGATAAGGCAGTTAATTTATCACTAATTTCATCAAAATTATCAAAGTTAAGATCTGAATTGTTTGAAATTATATTTTTAGCAAAATCAATTAGATAATCTCCAGGATATAAATCAGGATTATCTTCAGGAAATGTCTCTTTAAAATGAATTTCTCTAATTCTAAAATATACTGATTTAGTAAAATTTATAATTTGGTTACCATAATCATTTACATAATATTCTTTTGTAACTTTATGTTTATTAAAAATTAAAACATTGGAGATAACATCGCCTAAAATAGCACCTCTACAATGTCCTACATGTAAAGGACCTGTTGGGTTTGCCGAAACAAACTCAACCAAATAATGATTTTTTTTCTCTTTTTCATTTATTCCAAAACCATCTGCATTATCTGTGATATTTTTAATAAAATTGGACCAATAAGATGGTTTAAATTTAATATTGATAAATCCTGGTTTAGCTACAGATATTGTTTCAATTTCGCTGTCTTTATTTTTAATTTCAGAAGCAAGTTTTTCTGCTAGCTGTAATGGTGAAGTTTTATTGATTTTTGATAAAACCATTGCAACATTTGTTGAAATATCACAATCAAATTTCGGTGGGGGTATTTCTGCATTGATACCATTAAAACTTTCAGGAACTTCTAGTTGATTATTTTTATTTAAATCAATGATAATAGATTTAATTTTATCTAAATATAATTCAAAAATATTCATTTATTATCATTATAAAGGTTAATAGCATATCTATCAGTCATTCCAGATATAAAATCTGAAATAGCTCTATATTTGTCTTTAGTCAATTGATCTTTAGACAAAAATTTTCTTGGATTTGATTTAATTATTTTAAATAATTTGTTAATTATTAATTTACCTTCATTGTTTTTTTTTAATACTGACTTGTTATCGTACATTTTGTGTCTTAAGAAAAATTTAACTTCTTTTTCTGATTTCTTAATTTGATCAGAAAAACAAACTATTAACTCATTAGATTTAGCTACATCTCTTGAAGATTTTACATTAAGCTTTTGGATATTTTTTTTGGTATTATTCAATAAATCTCTAACCATGAGGTCAATTGAGTCTCTTATAATTTGATTAATTGCAATTTTATAATTTTTATTAGTAATTTTTTTTTTATATTTTTTATGAATATTTTTAAAAAAATCTATTTCTATCAATTCTTCCATTTTAAACAGGTTTGCTTTTATTCCATCTTGAATGTCATGATTGTTATACGCAATATCATCTGAAATTGCTGAAATTTGAGCTTCAAGAGAGGGAAATGAATTATATTTAATTTTACCTTTAAAAACTTTTAATCCTATTAATTTATTAACTAAAGCAATATCCTCAACAGGTCCGTTATGTTTAAGAAGACCTTCTAACGTTTCTATAGTTAAGTTTAATCCATTAAACTTAAAATATTTATTTTCTAAAAACATAACTATTCTTAAAGTTTGAAGGTTGTGATCAAATCCACCATATTTCTCCATACATTCATGTAAGGCATCTTCTCCAGCATGACCGAACGGTGTGTGGCCTAAATCATGTGCTAAACTTAAAGTTTCAGCTAAATCCTCATTTAATTTTAAATATTTTGCTATCGATCTTGCTATCTGAGCAACTTCTATTGAGTGAGTAATCCTGGTTCTAAAATGATCTCCTTCAGTATTAACAAATACTTGGGTTTTATGTTTTAATCTTCTAAATGATGCGCTATGAATAATACGATCTCTGTCTCTTTGAAAAGGAGATCGATATTTTGAATTAGCTTCCTTAATTAGTCTGCCTTTACTTTTGTATATCCCTAACAAAGCGTCTTTTTTCATCCTTTAATTAAAATAATTAAGTATTATATTAGTAATATCAGTGTTGAGACATGATTAAAGAAATTAAATTTACAGATAATGCGTTAAAACAAATAGAAAGTTTGTTAGCAAAAAAAGACAAAGGTTCTTTTTTTAGAATCGCAATTAAAGGTGGAGGTTGTTCAGGATTTCAATACGAATTTACTTTTGATAAATCAAAGCAAGATGACGATCTAAATTATCAAAATATTTTAATTGATAAAACCTCTGCAGATTTACTTAAAGGCTCTGAAATTGATTATGTTTCTGAACTAATAGGTGAACAATTTAAAATATCTAACCCACAAACAAAATCCTCTTGCGGTTGTGGTGTTTCTTTCTCACTTTAATGCTGATTTCGTCCTGGAATGTCAATTCTGTAAGAGCAAGAATTGAAAATATCAAAAGTTATTTATTAAAATATAAACCAGATATTTTAATGATGCAGGAAATCAAAACTGAAGATATCAATTTTCCTTATGATGATTTTTCTTCAATGGATTATGAAAGCCACGTATTTGGTCAAAAAAGTTATAATGGTGTAGCAATTATTTCTAAAAGTAAATTAAAAAATATTAAAACTGATTTAATCAAAGATAAATTAAAACAATCAAGAATAATTTCTGCTGAATTTGAACATAAGAAAAAAACTATTCAGTTAATTAATATATACACTCCAAATGGAAATCCTGTTGATACTGAAAAATATGACTACAAAAAAAATTGGCTTGATCAATTAATTAAACAACTAAAAACTTTATCTAAGAAAAATCCAAATTTAATTTTAGCTGGTGATTTTAATATAATTCCATCAGCAGAAGATGTTTATAATGTAAAAAGTTTTGAGGATGATGCTTTATATAGATTAGAAATTAGAAAAAAATTTAGAGAGATGATAAATCTAGGTTTCAATGATGTATATAGATATTTTAATGAAGAGAAAGAAGGATATACATTTTGGGACTATATGAGAGGTGCCTGGCAAAAAAATAATGGCATGAGAATTGATCATTTTTTAGTTTCAAATTCACTAATTGATCAAATTAAAGATATAAATATCAACAAAGATCCTCGTGGAAGAGAAAAACCCTCTGACCATACTCCTGTTGAAATTACTTTACCTTAAAGATTTAATTTTATTAACTAACTCTTCGTTTATATTTCTTGGACCAGTGTCCAATCTATTTTTATGACGTCTTTCACCTGGTAATCTTACTTCACCCATTGATTTCATCTTCTCAAAAAATTCTTCTGAATGTTTTTGCCAATCAGTTCCTGAGGTTTTATCCGGACTTATTGCTAATATAAATTCACCGCCACTTGGAGGACCCCCATCATTATTATCTTTAGCAGCTGTTTCATAACTAAAATTATCACCAACTAAAGCGCCCGCTAATAATTCAACCATCATAGCAATTGCAGAACCTTTGTAACCACCAAAAGGTAACAAAACTCCACCATCAGAAATTTCACCTGGATCAGTTGTTTCTTTACCATCTTTAGTTAAACCAGTTCCAAGTGGAACTTTATGCCCTTCTCTTTTAGCAACTTGAACTTCTCCCATTGCCATCGATGCTGTTGCCATATCGTAAACAATTGGAGTTTTACCAGGCCTTGGCCAAGCAAATGAAATTGGGTTCGTTCCAAATAATGGTTTTATTGCTCCTGCTGGTGCTACGGCAGGTTTATAAGATGTACATGCAAAAGCTACTAAACCATCTTCAGCTAACTTTTCTGTTTCAGGCCACATAGCAGCCATATGATGTGAATTGTTTACTGCTAATACCGCAACACCATTTTCTTTTGCAGCTTTAGCTAGTTCTGGTAATCCTTTATTTAATACAACAGGTGCTAAACAATTATTTCCTTCAACTTTAATTACTGATGGAGATATTTTTTTAACTTCGGGTTTACCTTTTCCATTAATTTTTTCGCTTTTAAGACCAATAACGTATGCTGGCAATCTAAATAAACCATGTGATACTGAGCCATCTCTTTCTGCATTTCTTATTAAATCTGATAAAATTGATGCTGATTCATCATCGCATCCATTAGCCAAAAGAGTTTTTTTGGCAAGTTCAAATATTTCATCTAAAGTTAAAGATACCGTGCTCATTACTTCGATTTACACTTTTTACATAAACCAAAAAATTCTAAATTATATTTGTTATATCTCATTCCTGAGTCATCTTCAAAATTTGATAAATATTTTGAAAGTTTTGAATTATTTATCTCTGAAACTTTTTCACAGCTTTCACAAATAGAAAAAGCTGTTGCTTTCGAAATTTGGCAACTAGAATTTTGACATGCAATAAAAGCATTTCTACTTTCAATTTTATGGATTTTTCCTATTTCAACTAATTTATCTAATGCTCTATAAACTTGTAGAGGTGCATTGATACCTTTTTTCTGTACGTTAAAAAGAATTGAATATGCTTTTAACGGCTCAGGAGATTTATCAATCAAATCAAAAATAATTTTTTGGTTTTTTGAGAGATTGTGTTGTTTTTCCATTTTTAAATTTCCACTTAGTTTTTTAATTTAATCGATTGTTTAATTTTAAACAAAGATAATATGAACAATATCAACGCCGCTGCAATAATTGAGGGTCCAGAAGATGTATTAAATTCTAATGAAGAGTATAGTCCTAAGATAACTGATAATAAGCCACCAATTATAGAAAATAGAACCATTTTCTGAGGACTATCGGAGACATTTCTCGCCATTGCAGCAGGGATAATTAACATTCCTGTAATCAATAATAATCCAACCATTTTGATAGAAATAGCAATTACCGCTGCCATTAATATTGTAAAAATAGCTTTTGCTCTATCAGGGTTTAATCCCTCTGCCTCAGCTAATTCATAATTAACAGTCGACGCAAATAAAGGTTTCCATATCAATTTTAAAATCAGCAATATAATAGCGCCACCTATCCAAATTATTAGTATGTCATTTGTAGTTACAGCTAATATGTCACCAAACAACAGACCCATTATATCAAATCTAATGAATGTTAAAAATCCTATCACAACCAAGCCTACTGCTAGAGAAGAATGGGCTAACAAACCCAGCAAAGCATCGCCAGGTAGATTAGTTTTTTTCTGAAGCTGAATTAATATTAGTGCAATAACTGATGAAATTAAAAATACTGAAATAGCAATGTTTAAATCAAATGTATAAGCCATTGTAACTCCAAGTAGAGCTGAGTGAGCAAGAGTGTCTCCAAAATAAGACAATCTTCTCCACACAACAAAACATCCAAGTGGACCAGTTACAAATGCAATTCCAATACCTGCAACTAGTGCTCTTATAAAAAAATCATCAAACATTTAATTTTTCTTTATTTCTCCTTCATCAGAATGAACATGATCATGTTTATGTTCGTATGTTGTTAAAATTTGAGAAGCTTTTTCACCAAACAAAGCTTTATATTCATTATTTTTTGCTACATCTATTGGTGACCCTGAACAACAAACATGACCATTTAGACAAACTACATGATCAGTTGCAGTCATAACCATATGCAGATCATGAGAAATTAATAATATCCCGCAATTTAAAGTATCAGATATTTTTTTTATTAATTCATACAAAGCAATCTCACCTGTATAATCAACTCCTTGTACTGGTTCATCTAATACTAATAATTCTGGTTTTTTAGAAATTGCTCTTGCAATTAAAACTCTTTGAAATTCTCCACCAGATAAACTGCCTAAATTTTTATTTTTAAGATGAATTACACCTGTTAATGATAATGCTTCATCAATAGCACTATCTTCTATAGTTTCTGTTAAAAGCATAAAATCATAAACTCTAATAGGTAAAGTCCAATCAATTGAAATTTTTTGGGGAACATAACCAACTTTGGTTGTATATTTTTCAACAGTCCCCTCAATATTTTTATAAATTCCTAAAGCAATTTTAGCAGTGGTACTTTTACCAGAACCATTTGGTCCGATGAGAGTTACAATTTTACCTTTTTCAACCGTAAGAGAAACACCTTCCACTAACCATTTTTCGCTTTGACGAAAACCAGCATTATTTAATTTAACTAAAATATTATTATTAGAATTCATTTAACCCTTGACTTAAAAATGTTATATTATTACATAGTGTTATATTATAACAACCAATTAATAGTGTATTTATGAAAATTTCAAATAAACTCCCAATAATCATATCCATTTTATCTTTATTTACTTTTTTTGTACCAGCTAATGCTGATATTAAAGTAGTTGCCTCAATTAAACCAATACATTCGTTAGCTAGTTACCTTATGAACGGAGTGGCTAAACCTGACTTAATCGTAGATGGATATGCATCTCCACACGGATTTGCGATGAAGCCATCTCATGCAAAGATGTTACAAAATGCTGATTTAATTTTTTGGGTTGGTGAAGATGTGGAAAATTTTCTAGAAAAGCCATTAGGATCAATTGCTAAAAAAGCAGAAAAAATTGAATTAATGCAAATAAAGGGACTTCAAGTTTTAAAGTTTAGAGAAAGAAATATTTTTGATGATCACGATGATCATGGACATGATGATCATGATAAAAAGGAAGATCATGACTCACATACTGAAAAGGAAGATCACGACGATCACGATGATCATGGTAAAAAAGAAGATCACGATGATCATGAAGGACATGCACAAGGTGAATTTGATCCACACATTTGGTTAGATCCAATTAATGCAAAGGTAATATTAAATGAAATGGTTGAGCATTTAATTGAAAATGATCCAAAAAATGAGGCTAAATACAAAAGTAATTTAGATGAAGCTTTAAAGGATATAGATAAGCTTACAATTGATGTAATGACTGAATTAAGTAACAGTGTTTCCTCGATTGTATTTCATGATGCTTATCAATATTTTGAAAAGAGATTTAACGTAAATATTTTAGGTGCTTTTACTGTTAATACTGATGTAATGCCTGGAGCTGAGCAATTAGCGGAAATTAGAGAAATAATCGAACACGATAAAGTTGCATGTGTATTTTCAGAACCACAATTTAATCCTGATATAATTAAAGCTGTAGCAAAAGATATGAATATAAAAACTGGTGTAATTGATCCATTAGGAGCAACTTTAGACCCAGGAAAAGACTTATATTTCAATTTAATTAGAAATATGTCTACGTCGTTTAAAGGCTGTTAACATAGCGTTCATATTTCTATATAATGTAGAATATGAAAATTAGCACTGGAGATAAATTAGAGGAAATTACTCTTCCAGATCAGAATGGTAACTCATTTAATTTATCTCAGACCTTGGGAAAAAAAGTCTTATTAACTTTTTATAGAATCGCAGGTTGTAGCTTCTGCAATCTAAGACTTAATGAAATTAATAAAAGATTTGGTGAGCTAGGAAATAACTTTACGCATGTTGGAATATTTCATTCACCAGTAGATAATTTAAAATCATATATGGATAAGCATAAGAATTTACCATTCACAGTATTGGCAGATGAAAATTTTGAATATTTTCAAAAATATGAAATTGAGAGATCAGTGAGTAAAACATTAAACGCAATGTTGTTTAAAGCACATAAAATTATTCCTGCTATGATAAAAGGATATATTCCTACAAGAATAAAAGGTCATTTAGATATAGCTGTAACTGATGTTCTAATTAATGAAGACGGTGTAGTTCAAGATGTTTATTATGCTAAAAAGGATATAGCAGATCACTTTGAATTCAATAAAATCAAAGATTTTGCATTAAATTAATTGTTATAGAGAATTTTTTTTTATTTCATATAATAAAATTTAATGAACGATTTAAATTTATTTAAAAAAAATGGCTTTCTTGTTAAAGAAAATTTAATTTCTCAAACAAAGATAAACAAAATAAATAAAATTGTTAATGAAGTAATTTCAAAAGAAAAAAAAAGAAAAAAAGGTAATGTTAAAAACGGAACTCAGTCCTATGATAATTACCATTTTGTTTACAATTCAGATTCTTCAAAAAATAAAGAAATATTAAGACTAAATAACCCTCAGAACAGACATAAAGTTTTCTATGAATTATCTAGAGATAAAAGAATTATATCTATAGCTAAAAAATTGTTAGGTGGAACAGTTAGATTTCATCTTGGTAAATTAAACTTTAAGCTTCCGAATAAGAAAAAAGGAAGTGAAATTGGATGGCACCAGGATTGGGCTTTTTACCCTCATACAAATGATGATTTAATAACGGTTGGCATATATTTGGATGATTGCTACGAAAAAAATGGGCCACTTAAAATAATAAAGAATTCACACAAAAAAAAATTGTACAGCCACCATAGCAAAGAAAATTATTTTATTGGAAAAATAGACACTAAGAAAAATAAAATAGGAACTAAGGATAGTGTTTCCATAACTGGAACCGCTGGAACGGTGGTATTTTTTCATTGCAGATCAATTCATGGGTCTGGACACAATCAAATGAATAACTCAAGACCCTTAATTTTATTTGGATATAGAGCTTGTGATGCGTGGCCATTAATCAATGATGGAAACCCTCATCCCGAGGTTAATTTAGATAATTATGATAAAAATATCATTGTAGGAAATAAATCAATAAAACCAAGATTAACTAAAGTTCCAACAATAATCCCACTACCTAAGAAGAAACATTATGTTTCTATCTATGAACTTCAAAAAAATTAAGCATTATTACAAATTAATTTTAACAAATCTTTAATATAATATTATCGTAATTTAAAATGATAATAGAATTAAAAATAAGGAGAGAAAATGACTGCAAATATAAGAATTTTAAAATGGACAAGCACAGTGTTAACACTTTTAGGAATATTAACTTTTTATTTAGATTACTATCCTTATAGCATGATACCTCACAGTTTAGGTATAATTGGTTGGACAATTGTTGGTACCATTACAAAAGACAAACCATTATTAACAAATTTTTCATTACAAATACCAATAATGATAGCAGGTATAATTAAATATTCTTATACAACCGGAATATTTTAACTTACTTGGATTCCGTTTGACCAAACGTTTTTCACAACAGGTAAATTTTGATAAACTTTAAACCTTACTAAATCTGCTCTTTTATTATTATCGATTAAACCCCTATCATTTAAATTTGTAGCTATAGATGGAGCGTGACTAGCTGCTGCAAATGCTTTTGGAAGATTATCAATTTCTAAACCCCATTTGACAACAGATATAATTAATGAGGATGGAATATAATCTGAGCTTAAGATGTCTAGACAATCATTTTCTAAGAGTTCTTTTGCAGAAATATTACCAGAGTGCGAACCTCCCCTAAGTAAATTAGGAGATCCCATCATAACTTTAATATTGTAATTTTTAGAAGTTTTAGCTGCTTCTAATGTTGTTGGAAATTCAGCCAATTTTACTCCATATTTATTTGAATTATGAACATCATTTTCAGTGGTATCGTCATGACTAGCCAAAATACAATCATATGAGGATTTAAATTCTAGAATTTTATCTATGTGTTTCTTGCTGTTTTTTTTTTGAAGATTTTTTAAGTGTTCAAAATGAATTTCCATTTCATTTTCTGTCATACCATGTTTGATTGAAAGATATTCTTTGTACTTATCTATAACTCTAAATTGCCTCTGACCTGGTGTATGATCCATTATACTAATCAGTTTTACATCGTGAGTTTCGTTATATTCGTCTAATTCATCAGTCAAATTCTCTGAACAAGTTTCGGCTCTTAAATGTATTTTATGATCAATCTTGAGAATATTATCTTTCTTAAAATTTGAAATTATATCTGAACAGTTTTTTGCATATTTTTTGTATTTTCCTGTTTTTTCGATAGAACCAACTCTCAATGCATCAAAAACTGTAGTGATTCCAACAGATGCTAATTCTCTATCATGAGATAAAATTGCATTTTCTACTGGAAATGAAACTTTAGGTCTTGGCGTCATGTGTCTTTCAAGATTGTCAGTATGTAATTCAACCAATCCTGGCGAAATATAATCTTTTTCGCAGTCTATAGAACTTTTGTTATTACTTAATCCACTACTTATATCGACTATCTTGTTATCTTTAATCCTGATATGACCATGAACGATTTCATCTTTTTTAATTATCATGGCATTGTTTAAAATATATTCATGCATCGCTTTTTAATACACATGAATTGTTACAAATATTTTAAATTTGAAAAAAAAATTTATATAAGTATTAAAAGTTGAATTATGGAAAAATATTCTAGATATGCTATTTATTATGCACCTCCAAAAGAGAGTAGTCTAGAAGAATTTGGCAGATATTGGTTCGGTTGGGATCCACTTAATGCAAAGTTAATAAATAACAAACATAGAATTAATTATCTAAAAAGATTTGGAATTAAAAACTTAATAAACATAGATAAAAATGTTTTAATTGCAAAGAAATATGGGTTTCACGG
>CACFZQ010000010.1:0-27590 GCA_902570835.1 uncultured Pelagibacteraceae bacterium
TTTTTATATAGTTTTGATACCTCATGATCTGCATTAAAAACTGGGTATCCAAAATTATTAGCTACAAAGGTTTTACCAGACCCAATATCACCAACTATGCCTATTCTAATCATTATTTAATAAATTAAGAATTTTGTCATCTACATTTGGCTCTAAGTCATGCCACAATTTAAATGCTTCAAAAGCTTGATAAATAAACATAAATTTACCGTTTTCTGTTTGATTTCCTAATTTTTTTCCATCTTTTAAAAAATTAGTTTCATTGGGATTATAAATAACATCGTAAAACAACTTTCCATCACCAATATTTGAGGTGTTTAAATTAATAGTCTCATTATTTAAACCCAAACTAGTTGCATTAATAATCATATCAAACTCAGGTATTTCACCCCAACTCACAATATTTATTCCTTTAAATTGAGATTTTAAATTTTCAGCTTTTTTGTAAGTTCTATTGCTAATTATTATTTTGGTTGCTTTCATTTTATTTAAAGCAAAAATTATTGAAGGAACCACTCCCCCAGCACCCAAGATTAAAATTTTTTTATCTTCAATTTTATAATTCAATTTGTTTATAGCTTTTTGGAAACCACCAATATCTGTATTATAACCAACTAATTCGCCATTATGAAAACAAATTGTATTTACTGACTGAGTTTGTTCTGCCTCCAAACTTAATTTGTCTAAAAAAGGAATTACAGTTTTTTTGAATGGCACAGTTACATTACAACCATTTATTTTTTGATTTTTAATTTTAAGAATAAAATTTTCAATTTCATCTGTTTCAAGTTTAATTTTTTCATAAACTGCATTAATTTTATTTTGTTCTAACCAATGGTTGTGTAATTTTGGAGACAAAGAATGATTAATTGGATTTCCAATTACAAAATATTTTTTCATCTTGGTAAGCTTAAATATTCTTTGATTTTTTTTATAGGTAGACCCATTATGGTATCTTCATCACCTTTTATGCTGCTGAACAAATTTCTACCCTCCCCTTCTATTTGATAAACATTGTAAGCGTAAAGATTTTCATCTGATATCTTAGATAGATATTCTGTTAATTCTTGATCTGAAAAATTTTTCATTGTTAAGGTTGCTTTATCAGTATGATTCCAAATCATTGAACCATTTTTTGAAATACAGACAGAACTAATTAGAAAGTGGGGTTTTCCGTTAAGTTTTTTTAATATGTTCATTGCCTCTTCTCTATTCTCAGGTTTTGAAATTAACTCTCCGTTCAAATCAATTACGCTATCTGCTCCAAGTACTATTTTATCTTGCATTTTAGCACTAATTTTATTTGCTTTTAACTCCGCAAGATTTTTTGAGATTATCTCTGGGCTAGCATTTTCTTTAAGTAAAGATGATTTTATTATATCTTCATCAACATTTGAAGGTTCCACAATGCTTTCTATATTATTTTTATCCAAAATATCTTTTCTTACTTTACTTTTAGATGCTAGAATAATTTTATTTAGCATTGTTTGAATATATTTCGTGTATTTTAATTATAGAGGCAGCAGTTTCCTCAACAGATTTTCTTGTTACATCTATCAAGGGCCATTTATATTTTTGAAATGTTTTTTTTGCTTGGAGAACCTCTTTTTTTATACTCTCTAAGTTAATATAATCTATACTCTCTGTTTCTTTTAATGAATTCATTCTATTTTTTCTTAAATCTGCAAGCCTTTCAGGTTCTGTGCTTAATCCAACAACGCAAGTTATATGAGGATTTTCTTTAAGTTTTTTTGGTAGTGAATTTTCATTTACCAAAGGAATATTTGATGTTTTAAAGCCTTTGTTAGCAAGATAAATAGATGTTGGTGTTTTGCTGGTTCTACTAACTCCAACAAGAATGATATCGGATTTTTCAACCTCACTTATCAAATTACCATCATCATGATTCATGGTAAATTGAATTGCTTCAATTCTTTCGTAATATTCATCATTTAAAACATGTTGCCCACTTGGTTCGTGTGAAGCTTTCTGATTTAAAATTTTAGAAAAATTTAAAATTAAATTACCCAATACTCCAAAACAAGGAATCTTTCTTTTTTCACTTTCATTAGATAAATATTTGGCAAGGTTGTTATCTACAATAGTATATAAAATTATTGAATTTTCATTTTTTTTAGAATCTTCTAAAATTTTTAAAATTTGATTTTCTGTCCTTGTAAATGAGTAAGAATGAACTTTATAATCTATATTTAAAAATTGTGCTTTAAGAGCCAAGAATATTCTATCTAAAGTTTCGCCAGTAGAATCAGAAATTAAATAGATTTGATATGTATTACTCATAAATAAATTGTTAATAAACGTGTATTATTTTGATTAAATTATACAATTTTAAATTTCTCCGATAACATCTGTAAAACATGACTTTTATTAACAATAATAATAAATAAGCTAAAACAATCCACAAAAATTGAGACAGTCAAAAAAGCTTCATTTTAAACAATTTTAATCATCAAACATGTTGGTAAATTGTGAATATAATGTTTAAAAAAAATAATCTCCTTTATTCACAAGATATATTAATACTACAATAATTTATAAGACTTTTATATGAAACCTTTAAACAAAGTAATTACTAACAAAGACACTTCATTTAATCCGCTTTGGATAATGAGGCAAGCAGGTAGATATTTGCCAGAGTTTAGAGAAATCAGAAAGAAAAATCCTGATTTCATTAATCTATGTTTAAATGATAACTTATCAGTAGAAATAACATTACAACCACTAAAAAGATTTGATATTGACGCTGCAATAATTTTTTCTGATATTTTAATGTTACCTTATGGTCTGGGTCAAAAAGTAAAATTTGAAAAAAATTTTGGTCCTAAACTAGATAGTATAAATTTAAATGAGATAGCAAAATTAGATGAAATAGATTTTGTTGAAAAAATATATCCTGTTTATAAAGCGATTAAAAAAGTAAGCTCTGATCCAATAGTAAAAGATAAAAATACTATTGGATTTGTAGGTGCCCCATGGACTCTTTTAGTTTATATGATTAATCTAAAATCTCCAAAGAAAGAATTGAATACAGACTTTTTTAAAGATAATTTTTTAATAAATAGAATTTTATTAATTATAGAAAAATTTTTAAAAGTACATATTAAAAACCAAATAGATAATGGAGCAAATGTTATCCAAATTTTCGATAGTTGGGCTGGTTTATTAGACGAAAAAGATTTACCAAATTATATTTATACACCTACTTTAAGTTTAGTAGAATATGTTAGATCTCTGAATGTACCAGTAATATGTTTTCCAAGAGAGATTAAAAATTATAAAGAATTTTGTGACATAGTTAAGCCCGATGCGATAAGCATTGATTATAATGTTGATCCTAAAAAAATACTTAAAGATATAAAAATTCCTATTCAAGGAGGTTTAGATCCAAAAGTACTTCTAACAGATTATGAAAATCTGAAAAAAGAAACTTCTAAATATTTAGAAATTTTCAAGGATCATCCATATATATTCAATCTAGGGCATGGTATTCTTCCAGAAACAAATCCCGAGATGGTCGAAAATTTAATTAAAATAGTAAAAAATAGTTAAATCATGGATAAAAATCATCCACCAATAAAGTATGGGAAAACAGGGGTCTTGATAATTAACTTAGGTACACCAGACTCAACGAATTGGTTTGATATTAGAAAATATTTAAAAGAATTCCTTTCAGACAGAAGAGTAATTGAAGTAAATCCCATAATTTGGCAAATAATTTTAAATTTATTTATTCTAACCCTAAGACCCTCTAAAACTGCCAAAGCTTATAAAGAAATCTGGATGAAAAATGAAAATATGTCCCCACTATTTTATTATACAAAGAAACAAAGCGAGAAAACTTCTGAGTTATTAGAAAAAAAAAATATCGTTTTGGATTTTGCAATGAGATACGGAAACCCAAGCATAAAAAGTAAAATACACAAATTACATGAGATGGGCTGTGAAAATTTGGTCATACTTCCTCTCTATCCTCAATATGCAGCAGCAACAACCGCAACAGTTTGCGATGAAGTTTATAGAACACTAATGAAAATGAGATGGCAACCTTCTCTTAAAATAATACCACATTATGAATCTAATCCTCTCTACATTGAAGCACTAGTTAATTCGATTAATAAAAAAATTAATGAAATTAACTGGAAACCAGACCTAATCATAGCTTCATACCACGGAATACCAAAAAAATATTTTGATAAAGGAGACCCGTATCATTGCTATTGTCATAAAACAACGAGACTTATTTCAGAAAAGTTTAATTCAATAAAAATCAAAACTACCTTTCAATCAAGATTTGGTCCACAAGAATGGCTTCAACCGTACACCGACAAAACATTAGAAAATTTACCCAAAGAAGGAATTAAAAATATCCTCACAATTTGTCCAGGTTTTTCATCTGATTGTGTGGAAACGTTAGAAGAAATATTAATTCAAGGTAAAGAAAGTTTTATAAATGCTGGAGGAATAAACTTTGATATGGTTCCATGTTTAAATGATAATGATGACCATATTATTTTAATAAAATCTTTAATTGAAAAAAATATTTAATGAATGAATACCTATTTACTTTTTAAGTCCTTACATTTAATTGCTGTAGTTTCCTGGATGGCTGGTCTTTTATATTTACCAAGAATTTTTGTTTATCATGTCGAGAACAAAGAAAAGAGAGAAGCTACCAGCATATTTGAAGTGATGGAGAGAAAATTATTCTTTTATATTATGCGTCCTGCAATGATATTTACCTGGGTATTCGGATTAGTTTTGATTTACTTAAATGGAATAGAAATTTTTTCACAACTGTGGTTTCAAATAAAGATCGTTTTGGTAATTTTACTATCAGCCTATAATGACTTTTTGGGCAAATGTCTTGATAGTCTAAAAAATTCTACAAACACAAGATCTGCTAAATTCTTTAGAATTATTAATGAAATACCAACTGTAATTTTGATTATTGTTGTATTTTTAGCCATTTTTAAGCCAATCTAGGGTTGAAATAAAAAAAACAGTATATATATTAAATATTGATAAGTCCTTATCAAAAAATTAATCATGAACATTCAAGAACTTAAACTTAAATCATCTGAACAGCTTATTACACAAGCAGAAGAGCTTGGAATCGAGAACGCTAGTACATTAAGAAAACAAGAAATTCTTTTTGCTATACTTAAAAAGGTTGCAGAAAAAGAGGAAATAACCGGTGTAGGTGTCTTGCAGTTACTACAAGACGGCTTTGGTTTTCTAAGAGCAATGGAATCTAATTATCTTCCAGGACCAGATGATATTTATGTGAGTCCAAGTCAGATTAGAAAATTTGGCTTAAGAACAGGAGATACTGTCGAAGGACCAGTCAGAGCTCCCAAGGAAGGCGAAAGATATTTTGCATTACTTCAAGTAAGTAAAATAAATTTTGAAGAGCCAGAAAAAACAAGACATAAAATTGCATTTGATAACCTAACTCCATTATATCCAGACAAACAATTAGTAATGGAAATTGAAAAAACCAAGGTAGAAAAAAAACCAGATCTTACTCCAAGATTAATTGATCTAGTTAGTCCAATTGGAAAAGGTCAAAGATCAATAATAATCTCACCACCTAAAGCTGGTAAAACTATGATTTTACAAAGTATTGCAAACTCAATAGCTAAAAATTATCCAGAGTGTTATCTTATAGTTTTATTAATAGATGAACGTCCCGAGGAAGTTACAGATATGCAAAGGACTGTAAAAGGTGAAGTAATTAGTTCCACCTTTGATGAACCAGCGCAAAGACACGTAGCAGTTGCTGAAATGGTAATTGAAAAAGCTAAAAGATTAACTGAACATAAAAAAGATGTTGTTATTTTATTAGATTCAATAACAAGATTAGGTAGAGCTTATAACGCTGTAATACCAAGTTCAGGAAAAGTTTTAACAGGAGGTGTAGATGCAAATGCGCTTCAGAGACCTAAAAGATTTTTTGGTGCTGCGAGAAATATTGAGGAAGGTGGGTCACTAACTATTATTTCTACAGCTTTGATTGATACTGGAAGTAGAATGGATGAAGTTATTTTTGAAGAATTCAAAGGAACAGGTAACAGTGAAACTGTTTTAGACAGAAAAATTGCAGATAAAAGAATATATCCTGCGATTGATATAACAAAGTCTGGAACAAGAAGAGAGGAGCTTCTGTTTGATAAAAATGATTTACAAAAAATGAATGTATTAAGAAGAATAATTGCTCCAATGGGAACTATGGATGCAATAGAGTTTATAAATTCAAAATTAAAAGACACTAAAAATAACGCTGAGTTCTTTAACTCAATGAACAAACCTGCATAAAAATTTTTTATAACATTTTAAGTTTTACAGTGATGTTTATTTGAAGATATAATCTTTAAATGACAATTTACGCTCTATCGACTGGACCTGGTATTTCTGGTGTTGCTATTATTAGAATTTCTGGGGAGAAATCCTCAAAAATAATTCAGGCTCTAACAGGCAAAAAGATTCCTAAGCCAAGAATAGCAACATTAAGAAAAATTAACAAAATCAATACCTCTGAGCTGATTGATGAAGGTATAATACTATGGTTTCCTGGACCTGAGAGCTACACAGGCGAAGATATGGCTGAAATTCAAGTTCACGGTAGTAAAGCTGTGGTAGACGCCCTTCACTCTTCTATTTCTCAATTTGAAAATTGTAGATTAGCAGAGCCAGGCGAATTTACGAAACTTGCATTTCAAAATGGAAAAATAAACTTATTAGAAGCAGAAAGTATAGCTGATCTAATTTCATCTGAAACAGAAATTCAAAGACAACAAGCAATTAAAATTATGAATGGTAAGTCAGCAGATCAATTCAATTTTTTAAGAGAAAAACTTTTAAAAATTTTATCTCATGTTGAAGCTAAAATTGACTTCCCAGATGAAGATTTGCCAAACAATATTTTGGATGAAATCAAAAACGATTCAAATGATGTTATTCAAAAAATTGAAAAGATTTTAAATGATCAAAAAGTTGGAGAAAGAATTAGAGAAGGTTTTAAGATTGCAATTCTTGGACCTACTAATGCAGGGAAATCTAGTTTAATAAATCATTTATCAAATAGAGATGTTGCAATTGTTTCTGAAATAGCTGGTACTACAAGAGATGTTATAGAAACTCATCTCAATATAGATGGGTGTCCCGTAATAATATCAGACACCGCAGGAATAAGAGAATCTAAAGATGAGATAGAAAAAAAAGGTATTAAATTATCTTTGAACAGAGCCGAAGAAGCAGATTTGAAGCTTGTAGTGGTAGATGCAAAAAGTCTTGATTTTACTGATGTTTTAAAGGGTTTATTAGATGAAAATGCAATTTTGGTAATAAATAAGTCTGATCTTTTAGAAAAAGAAATTGATTCAGAAATCAAAAATATAAATCATGTTTTAATCTCAATCAAAGATAATAAAAATATTGATGAATTAATTTCAAAAATAAAAAATAATTTAAAAAATAAATTTATAACTAGTGACGATATTTTAATTACTAGAGAAAGACACAGACAACATTTGGAACAGTGTTTAGACCATTTGAATAACTTTAATCAAAAAAAAGAAATAGAAGATTTTGATAAGGCAGCAGAAGATTTAAGATTAGCAACTAGAAATTTGGGTATGATCGTTGGAAAAGTTGATGTAGAGGAGATTTTAGGTAGTATTTTCAACGATTTTTGCATCGGTAAGTAATCCCCTATTTTCCTTGTTTTTAGACATTTTTTATAAAAAACTATTGATAATTAAAGCTTATTTACCAAAAATTGAGCCTGTCTTGTAAATTATCTATTCACATATAAATTCAACATATGAAAAATGATTTGTCATTTGATGTAGTTGTAATTGGTGGAGGTCATGCAGGATGTGAGGCAGCCGCTGCTTCTGCTCGACTAGGAGTTAACACTGCCCTATTTACCCATAAAATAGAAACTATTGGTGAGATGTCATGTAACCCTGCAATTGGTGGTTTGGGTAAAGGTCATTTAGTTCGAGAGATAGATGCACTTGATGGTGTTATGGGAGATGTTGCAGATAAATCAGGCATACAATTTAGATTATTAAATAGAAGTAGAGGTCCAGCTGTACGTGGACCAAGAACTCAATCAGATAGAGTTCTTTACCGTAAATTTATGCAAAAAAAACTTATAAACTATTGTAATTTAACTATTTTTTCAGATCCAGTAACAAAGTTTATATTTAATAAAAACACTATAAGTGGTTTTAAAACTAAAGAAGGCAAAAACGTATCATGCAACAAGTTAATACTAACAACAGGAACTTTTTTAAATGGCTTGATACATATAGGTGATGAAAGAATACCAGCAGGTAGGTATGATGAAAAACCTTCAACAGGTTTAAGTGAACAATTAGCAAAATATGATTTTAAAATTGGAAGATTAAAAACTGGAACACCTCCTAGGTTGGATGCAAGAACGATTAATTTTGAAAACCTTGAAGAACAATTTGCAGATGATGATCCTTATTATTTTTCTTTCCTAACTAAAAAAAATTTAAATAAACAAGTGTCATGTCGAATGACTTATACCAATGAGAAGGTTCATAAAATTATAGAAAAAAATTTATCTACAAGTGCAATGTACTCAGGTAATATAAAAGGAGTAGGTCCAAGATATTGTCCATCTATAGAAGATAAGATAGTAAAATTTGCAGATAAAGTTCGTCATCAGATTTTTTTAGAGCCAGAAGGGCTTAATGATCACACAATTTATCCAAATGGGATCTCCACATCGCTCCCAGCAGAGGTACAAGAAGAAATATGTAATAATATCAATGGTTTAGAAAATGTTACTATTATAAGACCAGGATATGCTATAGAATATGACTATATAGATCCACGTGAACTATTCTTGACCCTTGAAACTAAGAAGATCAGCAATCTTTATCTTGCTGGGCAGATTAACGGAACAACAGGATATGAAGAAGCAGCTGCGCAAGGCCTTATAGCAGGAATAAATGCAGCTTTATCTGTTAAAAATTCTGAGCCTTTTATCCTTGATAGATCCGAAGCCTACATTGGTGTAATGATTGATGATTTAGTTACCAAGGGTGTTGCGGAGCCATACCGTATGTTTACATCAAGAGCAGAATATCGATTAAGTTTAAGAGCGGATAATGCAGATCAAAGATTAACAGCTAAGGGAATAGAAATTGGGCTAATTGGAACAGAAAGAAAAGCATTATATTTAGATAAATTTGAAAAAATTAAAAAAATTAATTTAAAAATGAGTAAATCTAGTATTTCACCATCTAAAGCAGAAAAATTTGGAATTAAAATAGCGAAAGATGGAATATTGAGGTCTTCAAATGAGCTGCTAACTCAAAAGGATGTAAATATGAGTAAAATTAGGGAAATATGGCCTAAAATACCATATTTTAGTAAAGAAATTGATGAACAAGTAGAAATTAATGCCCATTATAGGGGATATTTAAAGAAGCAAAAAGCAGATATTTTAGCATTTAAGAGGGATGAGAACCTAATTATTCCTGATAAAATTAATTATGACGGGCTTTCAGGTTTATCTAATGAGGCTAAAGCTAAATTTAAAGAAATAAAGCCTAAAACTATGGGTCAAGCTCTTAGAATTGATGGAATAACCCCAGCAGCTGTATATATTTTGTTGTCACATGTAAAAAGAAAGTCTATTAAGCATATAGCTTAATGGATCAAGAAATTTTAAATTCTTACTCTAGACTTAATGATCTAAATGTTTCACGTGAAACATTTTTAGACTTTGAAAACTATATATCTTTAATTCTTGAAAAAAATAAAAAAATTAATATAATTGGTCAAAATACAGCGTCGAAAAACTCAATAATTGAACGTCACATTATAGATTCTGCACAAATAATTGATTTTGTTGATTTAAATTGCAGTACAACTACAGATTTAGGCTCTGGCGCAGGTTTTCCAGGAATTATAGTAGCAATTATACTAAAAAACATGAAAAATAAAATGAATGTGTATCTTTACGAAAAAAGCTACCATAAAAGCCATTTTTTGAAAGAGGTTTCAGAAAAATTAAATTTAAATACAAAAGTTTTTCGAAAAAATATTTTTGAGATTAAAAATTTACAGACAGGAACAATTATGTCGAGAGCGTTTAAACCTATGCCTGTTGTTTTAGATTTAGTTTATGAAAATTTTTTGAAATATAAAAATTTAATTTTCTTTATGGGTAAAAGTGGAAGAAAAGTTTTTGAAAATTCTAAAAAAAAATGGAATTTGGAATATATAGAAAAGAAAAGTTTAACAAGTATGGATTCATTTTTGATAAACATAAAAAAAATTAAGAAAAAAAATTAAAAAAAATTTAATAAATTAAATGCAAATTATTTCAGTCATAAATCAAAAGGGTGGGGTGGGAAAAACTACAACAGTAATAAATCTTGCAGCTGGACTATCACAACATAATAAAAAAATTTTAGTTATAGACCTAGATCCTCAGGGAAATGCAACTACAGGTCTTGGATTATCTAATATGGAAAACTCAAGCGATACAATCTATGGGGTCTTGAATGGAACTAAAGAAATTTATCAAGTAATCAAGAAAACCCAATTTAAAAATTTGGATCTGGTAACTTCTAATGTTGACTTATCAGGTCTAGAGGTTGAAACAGCTGATGATAAAAATAGAGCTTTTATTTTAAAGCGTAAATTATCCGCCTGGTTAAATGATTCTAGAGGATCCTATGATTATATACTGATAGACTGCCCACCTTCACTTAGCCTGTTGACTGTTATGGCCCTTGTATGTTCAGGGTCGCTTTTGGTTCCTTTACAGACAGAATTTTTTGCTCTTGAAGGTCTAACTCAGCTTATGAAGACAATTGAAAGAATAAAAGTAAGTTTAAATCCAGAATTAAAAATCAGAGGTATACTTTTAACAATGTATGACAAGAGAAATAAGTTATCTTCACAAGTTGAAAAAGAAGCAAGAGATTATTTTAGTGAAAAAGTTTACTCAACAGTAATACCTAGGAATGTTAGATTATCAGAAGCACCTTCGCATGGAATGCCAGTTTTAATTTATGATAAATCATGCCCAGGTAGTAAGTCATATTTTAGTTTTACAGATGAATTTATAAATCAAGAGTCAACAATAGGAAGTGCTGCTTAATGGATAAAATTAAAAAGGGTCTAGGAAGAGGTTTATCATCATTGATAGGAGAAACAAAAGTAGAGCAAGAGAAAAACCAATTGCAAATTACTGATCTTGTCCCAAACAAGTATCAGCCAAGGAAAATATTTGATGAAAATAATTTAATTGATCTAACAAATTCAATTAAAGAAAGGGGAATGATACAACCAATCATTGTCAGAAAATCAAATGATAGTGAAGGAAAATTTGAAATAATAGCAGGAGAAAGAAGGTGGCTTGCAGCACAAAGGGCAGGTCTACATGATGTCCCTGTAGTTATTACTGAAGCTGACGATTTAAAGTCTTTAGAATTTGCAATTGTAGAAAATGTTCAAAGACATGATCTAAACCCCCTTGAGGAAGCTCAAGGTTATAAAAGATTAATTGATGAATTTTCTTATGATCAAGAAAAAGTATCAAAATTTATTGGTAAAAGTAGAAGTCACATTACTAATTCTTTGAGGCTATTAAATTTGCAAGACGATGTAATTAAATTAATTGAAACCCAAAAATTATCAGCTGGCCATGCTAAAATTTTAGTTGGGCTTGATAATGCCAGCTTTGTTGCAAATAAAATTATTGAAAAAAAATTATCTGTAAGACAAGCAGAAAAGTTTGTTAAAATTTTCAAAAATAAAAAAAAATCAAGCTTGTCAAAAGATACAAATATTATCGCACTTGAATTATCAATATCCAACAAGATTGGATTAAATGTTGATATAAAAAATAATAAGAGAAATAAGGGAAAAATTTCTTTTGAATATAAAGATCTAGATCAGCTAAATAAAATAATAGATATTATAAAATCTAATTATTAGTTTTAGAGTTTAGTTGTTCTAATACAAAATCTCTTACCAAATTAACAGAATTTTGCATATTTTTTTTAATAAGAAGCTCAATTTCGCTAATTTTATAAATTAACTTTTTTATTTTTTCTGGCTCCCAATTGAATATTTGTTGTTTCACTATTTCTTTATCTTTCCAAAAAATTGGTGGCTTCGCTCTTGATATTGTTAAATCAATATTATTATTATTTTTAAATTCACTAGAAAGTATAAGTATTTTTTTTAATTTAATTAGAAAAGATCTTGTTATAAGGATGCAATCTTCAGCAACAAAGTTATTTTCATTTAAAATAGTGATTGTCCTTTTCTTATTTTTTGCAAGACAGTTGTCTATAAGTTCTGAAACACTATGATCTTCAGATAAATTGATTAGTTTAGAAATATTATGACTATCAAGTTTTTTGCCATTTAATGAGTAGTTTTCAATTTTATTTAGATTATTAAATAATTTTTCTCTATCACCATTACATTTGCTTATAATTAAATTGATATTTATTTGAGACATTTGTATTTTTTTTTTACTTAAATATTCAGAAGTAATTTTTGAAAGTGTTTGGTTGTTGTCTGGATAAAATGGTATGCATAGATTTTCTTTACTTTTTTCAAAAAAAATCCTCAGCTTTGATTTTTTCTCGAGCGAATCTGAATTTATCAAAATTGTTATTTGATCTATTTTTTTTTCATTAATTTCTTCTATAATTTCAAGTATTTTGTCAGTTCCTCTTTTGATAATAATGTATTTTTCATTATCAAATAAAGATTGGTTAAATAAACTTTCTAAAAATTGAGTTTTATTATCTAAAATTTCTTTTTCATCATAGTTTGATATATTATTATTTTCTTGAGTTATAGTTGAAATAATTTCATTTTTATGACCTTCATTTTTTCCATAAAGAAGTATCATTTCCTTTTTTTTGCGATCTGCTCTTTTTAATTCAAAAGGTTTTAAAATCATTTTAATAGTGATAATTGTAGTATGAGTTTTCTAGTAATAATATTTACCAAATTAGATTTTACATTATCTTCATAATCCTGTTCCTCCAGTTTATCACTAATACTTTTTATGTTAAAATTTTCTTCAAAAACATATTCTTTTTCGAAGTCATCTGATTTTACCTTAAAGGAAACATCTATAGTTAATTTATATTCTGTGGCTGCACCAGTGGTATCTTTTGCAATAATATTTTTTTGATATTTTGTATTTATATCTATATCGAATTTTTTTTCTGCCTGATCTAATTTATAATTTATTAAACTTGACTTAAATAAATTGTTTATTTTTCTATCTCCATTTGTTTCTTTAATTATGATCGAAAAGTTTATATTACTTAAGTCTTTATATATTGGAGAATAACCACAACCAACAATTAAAATAAATATTATTAATGAATTAATTAATTTTAATTTTTTCATTTAATTAATTATATTAATAATTCTATTCTGAATGAAAATTATTTTTTTTTGTTTTCTATCAACTAAATATTTATTTATATTTTTTTGTTTTTTAATAAATTCCATCAGTTTATTTTCTGCAATATTTCTCTCAACATTTACAAGGCCTCTTTTTTTCCCATTTACTTGAACTACTACTTCTACACGATCACTTTCTAAAATTTTTTTATTATAATTTGGCCATGCCTTGTTTATCCCAAAATCATTCATTTCTAAACACTCGTAAGCAAAATGAGGTATTACTGGAATCATTGTTATTAAAATTTTGCTGTAGTTATCAATTATCGTTTTTTTTGTATATTTATTACTAATTTCTTTCACAAGAAATGAGTATATTTCATGAAAATTGGCAATTAAAACATTATAACTAAAAGATGATAAATTATCTGTTATCTTTTTTAAATACTGATTTGTACGTTTAGTCAAATTATCTCCATTGTCGCTTTCATGGTCTTTTAATATCTCTGATGATATTTTTTGATTCAACAACCACAATTTTTGAATAAACTTGTAAGAAGAGTTAATACCTTCATCTGACCATTGCACATCTTTTTCTGGAGGACTGTCTGATAATATGAATAAACGTGCAGCATCGGCACCATAATTTTCGATTATTTTCTCAGGATCTATAGTATTCTTTTTTGATTTTGACATGGACTCCGAAGGTCCTACTTTAACTATTTTGTTTTTATCTCTCTTTTCAACTTTTACTCCATTAAATGTTTCAATCTCGTCTGGACTTAGCCAATCACCATTTTCATTTTTATACGTTTCATGACAAACCATTCCTTGAGTAAATAAGCCTTTGAAAGGTTCTTTTATGTTTATTTTTTCATTTTTATACGAAATCGCCATCATAAAGAATCTTGAATATAGCAAGTGTAAAATAGCATGCTCCACTCCACCAATATATTGATCCACAGGCATCCAATACTTAACTTCTTCTTCATCAAAACCATATTTATTATTTTTTGGTGAACAAAATCTTAAGAAATACCATGAAGAGTCTACAAAAGTATCTAACGTGTCTGTTTCTCTAACATATTTTTTACCATTTACATTTATTTCTTTCCAGTCTGTTAAAGTATCCAAGGGGTTTCCTGTAGTTTCAAGTTTTGTAATTTCAGGTAACTTTACTGGTAATTTGTCTATTGGAACTTTATGAGGCTGATTATTTTCGTCATACATAATAGGTATTGGACATCCCCAATATCTTTGACGAGAAACACCCCAATCTTTAAGTCTAAAATTAATTTTCTTATTACCTATTTTTTCTTCTTCTAAATATTCAATAGTTTTAATAATAGACTCTTCAGGACATTTTAAACCATCTAAAAATGAAGAATTAAATATATATCCTGGTCCTGTATAAGCTTTATCTTTAACTGTAAAATAATTGTCATTCTTGTCAGGTCTGACAACAGTTTGAACATTTAATTTATATTTTAGTGCGAAATCTAAATCTCTTTGGTCATGTGCTGGACATCCAAACACAGCACCAAATCCGTAATCCATAAGAACAAAATTAGCAAAATAAACAGGTACCTTTATTTTAGTATTTAATGGATTAGTTGCTAAAAGTTCGGTTTTAAAGCCTAATTTTTCTGCACTTGCAATAGCTTCTTCAGTGGTACCAACCTTAGAACATTCTTTTTTAAATTTAACAAATTCTTCATCTTTCTCATAAAATTTGGCAATTGGATGATCTACAGACAGAGCCAGAAATGACATTCCAAAAAGAGTATCAGGTCTAGTCGTAAAACATTTAATTTCATGCACTTTTTTTGAGTTATTAATTTTAAAACTGATCTCACATCCAAACGATTTTCCAATCCAGTTTTTTTGCATTATTTTAACTTTATTTGGCCATTCATCTAATGAATTTAAATTTTCTAACAGTTCTTCGGAAAATTTATTTATGTTAAAAAACCATTGTTTAAGTTTTTTTCTTTCCACTATAGCTCCTGACCTCCAGCCCTTGCCATCAATTACTTGTTCGTTTGCTAATACAGTTTGATCAATTGGATCCCAATTTACATACTGTTCTTTTTGATAAACTAATCCTTTATCATAAAGTTCTAAGAAAAATTCCTGTTGATGCCTATAATATTCTGGAGTACATGTGGAAATTTCTCTGTCCCAATCGATTGATAAACCAAGTTTTTTTAACTGAGATTTCATATTGGAAATGTTTTTTTCAGTCCAAGTTTTTGGATCTAAATTATTCTGTCTCGCAGCATTTTCTGCAGGCATTCCAAATGAATCCCATCCCATAGGATGTAAAACATTATATCCTTGTAAAGATTTGTATCTAGCCAGAACATCTCCAATAGTATAATTTCTCACATGACCCATGTGGATTTTTCCCGAGGGGTAAGGAAACATTTCTAAACAATAAAATTTTTTTTTATTATTTGTTATTTTTGTTGAAAAAAACTTATTATCATCCCAATACTTTTGCCATTTCTTTTCAATTTTTTTGAAATTATATCTATCCACGACTGTTTTAAAATTATTTAATTACTTACTTTTACTTTTTCCACCACCTCTATTTTCTTTCCCTAGGGTAGGGTTATTGTAAGGTTTGAAATTTTTTTCTTCTATTTCTGTTGCATAGATAGCAGCTTTTTTTAATATCTGCTTGGTCAATTGAGTTTTTAAATCACCAGATTGTTCTGTAATTTTACAACTAATTAAGTCTTCACATTTTTTATAAAATATTTTTATATCTAAAGCATCAGATCTTACTTCATTTGTTAAGAATCTTATGCTGATTTTAATAGATTCATTTAGATTAGCACTATCCGAGTACCAGTCAGTAATTAAAATACCACCACTATAGTTAGCCGTAGCTATCGGCATAAAATCAATTGTATCCAATGATGCTCTCCAAAGTTCGTTGGCAGTAGCAAATTCAAAATTTCCAGAGCCTTTTCCTTTAAAAGCATCATCAATCCTAAATCCTTTTCCCTGCTCTATGTTTCTTTTAACTCTTTCATTTGGATCGTAAGGAATTTTTCTTGCATCCGCACCTGGGATTTTTCCATTACAAGCGTTTAAAAATAGTAAAATTGAAATTGTAAGAAGTATTTTATTAAAATTAATCATAAATTTGTCATAAACTTAGAAATGATAAATCTTTATACATCTTAATAAAAAAAACCCAATTATATAATAAATACAAGCCTTTTAGTGTTGTAAAATTACAACATTTTAAGAATATTTAGAAAAATTAGGTAAATTATAATAAATTTATCAGCACTTAATGCTAGTTAGTTCATGTTTATTATTAATAATAACAATAATTAAAAGGAGTAATTAATATGAACAAACTTACTAAAATAGGTTTAACTGCTTTAGCAAGTTCGCTTATTGCTACATCAGCATTTGCTGCATCAATGAGTGTAACTGGAGGAGCAGATATATCAATGAAAAATGAATCTAATGCAGATGACGGAAACTCGTTCTCTTCTGGTGATTCTTTAAACTTCACTGCTTCTGGTGAACTAGACAATGGAATGGTTATAACTTCAAACATTGAAATCGATGGTGGTAATGAAGATGACAGAAGTGTTGTTATTGCATTTCCAGAAATGGGAACTTTAAAATTCCAACAAAGTGGTGATACGGCTATGTCAGCAGTTGATGATGTAATGCCGACTGCTTATGATGCATCTTGGGATGTGTTAGGAAGCACAACAACAGCAGTTGCTGCTGGACAAGCATTAAAAGAAGGTCCAATAGGTGGTTTTACTACTAATAATAACTTCTTCTATACTGCGCCAACTATTGTTGATGGTATTGGCTTGAATGTGTCTTACACTCCATCAGGAGCTTCTAGACCAGATGGTTCAGTATCTTATGCATTAACATATACTGGTGTTGAAGGTTTAACTGTTGGTTACGCATCTGACGACAATGGTCTGAAAGGTACAAGCAAAATAGAAACTGAAACTATGTATGCTAAGTATGCTTTTGGTTCGTTTACAGTTGGTGTTCAAGAGTCTGAACAAGAGCAAGATGGTGCCACTACATCAGATGATGAGTTCTCAGCACATGGTATCACTTACCAATTAACTGATGATTTAACAATTGGTTACCACGCTTCTGAAAGACAGTTTGGAGATAAAACTGCTGATCAAGAAACTAAGAGTATTCAGGCTGCATACACAATGGGTGGTATGACATTGAAAGCACAATCAGTATCTATGGATAACGTAGGTGGTTCGACTGCTGCTAACGATGATGTAGATGGTTACAAACTATCAGTATCATTCGCATTCTAATTTAATTTAGTATTAAATTTAAAAAGGGCCCCTATAAGGGGCCTTTTTTTTATTCAAAATAAGAAATCCCAGAAAAATCTTTTAGTCTTACTAATGATAACTTTTTTTTATTTTTAAAAGAGATACCACCTAAAGCAACAATTTTTTTTTTAGTAAGTGACGATAGAATTTTAAACTTATTTATTCCTAAAAAATTTTTATTTTTTTTAAAAAGAGAAGATATAAATATTTTATCAACCTTTTGTTTTTCTTTTAATCTAATTTCTTTTAGATTATGAGCTGACCCAATAATTTTAAAATTTTTTTTAAGTGAATATGCTAAATGTTTTGTATTATTATTAAAAGATGGGATATATGTTCCATCCAAGTTAAGTTTTATTGCAAGTTTTATGTTATTAGATAAGTAAAATTTTATACCTTTTTTTTTACAATAGTTTTTAATTTTTAAAATAATATTATCATTGACTTGCTCAGTAGAATAATTTCTATAAATAATAATTGTTTTACGATCCTGTTTATCGATATTGTTTGTTTCAAATTTGTTTATGAAGTAATATTTAATACCTTTATGCATAATAATGTAAAAAATCTATTAGATATTAAAAATAATATTAAAGTTCATCTCAATAAATTAAATATAACCAGTAATCCTAAAATTATAGCAGTATCTAAAACTTTTAAAATTGATAAAATTTTACCACTTATAGAGCGTGGACATATTGATTTTGGAGAAAATAAGGTACAGGAAGCGATTGAAAAATGGACTGAAATTAAAAAAATTAATTTACAAATTAAGTTGCATATGATTGGTAAATTACAAACAAACAAAGTAAAATATGCTGTTAGAATATTTGATTATATTCACTCTGTTGATAGTACAAAACTTGCAAAAAAAATTGCCGAGGAACAAAATAAAGTAAATAAAAAAATTAAAGTTTTTTTACAGGTAAACATAGGTGATGAAGACCAAAAATCAGGTATTAATAAAACCGAAGTAAATCAATTTGTTGCTTACTGTAAAGAAATTGGATTAGATTTAATTGGCTTAATGTGTATTCCTCCAGCAAATTTTGATCCCAATAATTATTTTGAAGAGATGAATAGTCTAAATAAATCCTGTGGTTTTGAGGATTTAAGTATGGGTATGTCATCAGATTATCTTATTGCTGTTAAACATTCTGCTACTTATGTGAGAATAGGATCTAATATTTTTGGACATAGAAATTAAAAAATTTTAATTCTAGAATTTTTTTTAATTAACTTTAATAGGATTAAAAAATCCTTTTTTTTTAAAGCAACACATCCATCAGTAGGTTTGAAGTCTTTTGTTAAGTGAATAAAAATACAACTCCCTAGACCAATGATAGGTTTTTCAAAATTGTATCTAATTGGTATTATAAAATCATATTTATGATCTTTTCTTAGTAATTTTTCATGACTAACTTTTTTTTCAATTTTTATAAGTTTGTTATATTTATTGGGAAAACAAATATCATCGCACCAACCCATATTTTTTTTAATCCCAATACATTTGAGTGAAGTTGATGGTTTTTTTAAACGGTCTTTTCTAAAATAAAGATTTTCAATTTTAAAGGTACCTATTGGAGTTTTTTTATCCCCTTCTTTTTTATTATTCGTTGATCCCTTTTTTCCAATACAACACCTGAATGTAAATTCATCTACTTGAAGAGTATGTTTATTTTTTACCAAAATTGTCATATCTTACATTTGTGCTAATTCAGAATTTAATAATATATAAATTTTCACAATTGTATCATATTCTTGAAGAAATTAAGTTAGATTTAAATTTTAACATTTTTTTTGCAGATAATGAAAATATTTTAAATGATACAATTAAAAATCTTAATAATTATTTGATCATAACAGATAGAGAATATTTAAATATTGATAATCAATTTGTTTTGAATGAAACACCTGTGAATATTTCTAAATTTGTAGAAAAAATAAATATTGAATTTTTAAAAGTACAATTTAACAATCAATCCGAAGTTAAAGTAAACAATTATATTATAGATTTAAATTCTAGAGAAATATCAGTAAAAAATATCAAGCTCAAATTGACTGAAAAGGAAATTAATACAATTATTTTTTTATCTAAATCAAATAAACCAGTTAGCGTTGATGAACTACAAGAAAAAGTATGGAGTTATCAATCTGGTATAGAAACTCATACTGTCGAGACTCACGTTTATAGATTAAGGAAAAAAATTTTAAAAACTTTTGACGATAATAAATTTATAATTAGTAAAAAAAATGGTTACCAAATTAACTAAAAAAAATCCTATTGCTAAAAATTTATTTTCCAAAAAGTATAAACCAAAGACTATCAAGCCTAAAAAAGGTAAGGGGAGTTTTAAAAGAGAAAAAAGTTAATTTAAAGCCTTGCCCCAATTTTTTGTATTACCTTTGATGACATCTCATTACCTTTTTCGAGGCATTCTTTTGTAGATAACTTGCTTATGTATCCATGTAGAAAGCCAGCAGCAAATAGATCACCTGCGCCGGTAAGATCAACTATTTTTAGATTTTTTTGTATACCATTCTCGACAACTTCATTTCCATTAATTGCAACCGCACCTTTTTTACCTCTAGTTATAACCACCAATCTATTAAGTTTTTTTGAAAAATTTATAACTTCTTCAAAATTTTTTGCGTCAATTAATGAGGTAATTTCTTGTTCGTTTCCAAAAGTTATATCGAGTTTGTTTTTAACTAAATTTAAAAAATGAGGTTTGTGTCTATCCACACAAAATAGATCCGAAAGAGACATTGCAACTTTATTTGCATTATTTATAGCTTTATCAAATGCCTTTTTGGGTTCTCCCTCATCCCACAAATAACCTTCTAAAAATATTATTTCACTTTTTTTAATAGCGTCAGAACTAACATCATTTTCATTAATTTTTCCTGCTATTCCTAAGAAGGTGCACATTGTCCTTTCCGAATCCGGAGTTACTAATATTAAGCATGTCCCTGTGGGTAATTTTTCTTTCTTTTTTGAATAAAAATACTCTACATTTTCTTTTTTTAATCCTTCTTCATAATTACTACCAAATTCATCATCTGAAATTTTTCCTATAAATCCAGCTTCATTACCAAGTTGAGATATGCCAACGATTGAGTTTGCAACCGATCCTCCAGAAACTGTTTTTTCAATCTTTAGATTTGTTAATAAGTTTTTGAATTCATTTTCATCAAAAAATAATTTCATCGTACTTTTGGTAAGGTTATTTTGATAAATAAAATTGTCATCAACTTTACAAATGACATCCACAATAGCGTTTCCTATTCCTAAAATTTTCATATTAAGCTTTTTTGGTAATAACAGTTTTTCTTCTATTTGGGTAGCAAGTAGTGCATATTTTACAACTTAAACCATAACAATCCCTTGCTTTACAATACTCTCTACCATAAAAAATTATTTGTAAATGAAGCTTAGACCAAATTTTTTTTGGAAAAATTCTTTTTAAGTCTTTTTCCGTTTGAACTACATTTTTCCCGTTTGTTAAACCCCATCTTTGTGCAAGTCTGTGAATATGAGTATCAACAGCAAAAGCTGGATACCCAAAACCTTGAGACATAACTACACTAGCTGTTTTATGGCCTACTCCAGGTAATTTTTCGAGCTCTTCAAAAGTTTTTGGAACTTTACCTTTATGTTTTTCTAGTAACTGTTTTGACATCAAATAAATGCTTTTAGCTTTGACTCTAAAAATACCAATTTTTTTTATTAATTTTTCAATTTTTTTTCTTCCTAATTTTACAAAGTGTTCTGGTCTATAGTATTTTGGATATATATCTTTCGTTACATTGTTGACATTTACATCAGTACATTGAGCAGACAGTAAAACTGAAATTAAAAGAGTGAAAGTATTTTTACTTTTCAAAGGAACTGGTACTTTAGGATAAATTTTATTTAAAGTTTTAATAATTACTTTTGCTTTTTGTTTTTCATTCATTATGAAAAGTTAAGCAAATCTCTCATCGAATATAATCCTGGTTTTTTTTTCATTAACCATTTAGAAGCGGTTAAGGCTCCATCTGAGTAAAGTGCTCTATCAAAAGCCTCATGGTTTAATGTAATTATTTCTTTTCCACTTGAGAATTTTACTTCATGTTCACCTATAATTTCACCCTTTCTAATTGAGTTAAAATTAATTTTTTTTCCATAAGGAAACGATTTTTTATTCAAGAATTTCCTACCAATCAAATTATATAAATTTTTATTTTTTCCATCAGCAATTCCTTTGCCAAGCATTAATGCTGTACCGGATGGATAGTCTTTTTTATGTTTGTGGTGTACTTCAAATATCTTGCTCAAGTATTCTTCATTTAGTGATTTAGAGGCAATTTCAGTTAAATACATTAATAAATTTACACCTAAGCACATATTGCCTGCTTTTAAAATTGGTATTTTTTTTGAATATTTTTTAATTCGAATCTCTTGGGCTCTGGTAAATCCAGTGGTACCAATTACTACTTTTTTTCTTAATTTTGATGCTACTTTTAATATCTCAAGGGTACATTTAGGAACAGTGAAATCAATAATCACATCACTTTTTTTAAAGGCTTTATCAGAATTTAACTCAGGTTTAATTCCATTAAATTTTTTATTTACCCATCTATTTTCTGTAAGTGTAACTAATTTGAAATTTTTATTTTTCTTAGAGGATCTGATGAGTTGTTGACCCATTCTTCCCATACATCCTGAAATAGCTAAATTAATTTTTTTCATTAAGTGATAAAATATAGAATTATCATAAGAACAATTATAATGACACCCCAAATACTTAAATTTTTAAAAAATACTTTTTTCTTAAAGTTTGATTTTATGAAGCTAGGCAAAATTAGAATTAGTATTAATATTAAAGCTATTGATGGAATTATCTTCTCTATTCCCATAATTTAATTTTTCCAAAAATCTTTAGCTTTTTGAAAAAACTTTTTAATACTTGGATTTGACTTGTCATTCTCAATATCTCTAAATTGTTCTAATAATTCTTTCTGTTTTTTATTTAAATATACCGGCACTTCTGTTTTTACTTGAACATATAAATCACCAAAATCACCTCTTCTCACAAATGGCATTCCTTTACCTTTTAATCTAAATTGTTTACCATTTTGAGTTCCATCTGGAATTTTTATTTTTGCTCGCCTACCATCAATTGTTGGTATTTCAATGGTAGTTCCAAGAGCTGCATCAGCAAAAGATAGGGGAAATTCAAAAAATAGGTTTTCATCTGATCTTTTAAATAGTTCATGAGAATGAACGTTTATAAATAAATATAAATCACCTGTAGCACCACCTCTGCTGCCAGCTTCACCTTTTCCAGCAAGTCTTATTCTAGTGCCATCATCTACTCCTTTAGGAATAGTTACAGATATTTTTTTGGATGTTTGTTTTTTGCCTTGACCATTACAATCATTGCATGGATTTGTAATTTCTTCACCTTTACCATTACATTGTGGACATGTTTGTTGAACAGTAAAGAAACCTTGGTTAGATCTTATTCTTCCATTTCCTCCACAATAAGAACATCTGTCTGGAGAATAACCTGGTTCTGAACCATTACCTTTACAAGTTCGACATTGTTCAGTAGTTGCAAATTTTATGTCTTGTTTTTTTCCATGATAAGCTTCTTCTAATGAAATTGATAAGTCATATCTTAAATCTGAACCTCTATTATTTGACCTTCTGTTTCTTGACCTTCCTCCACCTCCAAAATCTCCAAAGAAATCCTCAAAAATATCTGAAAAATCTGCTCCGCTAAAACCACCAAAACCACCACCTGATCTACCACCGCCATTTTCAAAAGCAGCATGGCCAAAGTTATCGTAATTTTGTTTTTTATCTTTATCTGAAAGTATTCCGTATGCTTCACTAGCTTCTTTAAATTTCTCTTCAGCTTTTAAATCACCTGGATTTTTATCTGGATGATATTTAACTGCTAGTTTTCTATATGCAGATTTTAGTTCATTAGGACTTGCGCTCTTATTAACGCCTAGGACATCATAATAGTCTCTTTTAGCCATCAAATTACCCCAGACAATTAAATGTCAGTTTATGCGCTTTTTTCTTTATTCTCGTCTTTTACTTCTTCGAAATCAGCATCAACAACATTCTCGTCTTTTTTACCTGTATCATCTCCACCATTATCTTTGCCTGATTCTGGTTTAGCACTTTGTTGTGATTTGTAGATTGCTTCTCCAAGTTTCATTGAAGCTTGAACTAAAGCTTCTGTTTTTTTCTTGATATCTTCAATATCTTCACCTTTTAGGGCTTCTTTTACAGCAGATGATGCATCTTCAATTGTTTTTTTCTCTGCATCTGAAATTTTTGATCCATGCTCTTTTAAGTTCTTTTCTGTTGAATGAATTAAAGTATCTGCTTGGTTTCTAACATCAACTGACTCTCTTTTCTTTTTGTCAGCCTCTTTATTAGCTTCAGCGTCTTTAACCATTTTTTCAATTTCTTCATCACTTAGTCCACCTGAAGCTTGAATTTGAATCTTTTGTTCCTTACCAGTTCCTTTGTCTTTTGCTGAAACATTTACGATACCATTTGCATCAATGTCAAATGTAACTTCAATTTGAGGAACACCTCTTGGAGCTGGTGCAATACCAACCAATTCAAAATTACCTAGTAACTTGTTATCAGTAGCCATCTCTCTTTCACCTTGTAAAACTCTAATCGAAACAGCTGGTTGATTATCTTCAGCAGTTGAGAAGACTTGACTTTTTTTAGTTGGAATTGTTGTGTTTTTATCAATTAGTTTTGTTGAAACTCCACCAAGCGTTTCAATACCTAATGATAATGGTGTTACATCTAATAAAAGAACGTCTTTAACATCGCCTTGTAACACACCTGCTTGAATAGCAGCACCCATTGCAACTACCTCATCAGGGTTTACACTCTTATTAGGATCTTTCCCAAAAAAGTTTTTAACTTCTGCTATAACTTTTGGCATTCTAGTCATACCACCAACCATAACCACTTCATCTATTTCACTTGCAGTAATTCCTGCATCCTTTAAAGCAGTCTTGCATGGAGGCATTGTTCTAGCAATTAAGTCCTCAACTAAAGCCTCAAGTTTTGCTCTAGTCATCTTTAAATTTATGTGTTTTGGACCAGTTTTATCTGCAGTTATAAATGGCAAGTTTATATCTGTTTGTTCAGCAGATGATAATTCTATTTTTGCTTTTTCAGCTGCTTCTTTTAATCTTTGTAAAGCAAGTTTGTCTGATTTAAGATCAATACCATTATCTTTCTTAAATTCAGAGATTAAATAATCAACGATAGCATTATCAAAATCTTCACCACCTAAAAAAGTATCACCATTAGTTGATTTAACTTCAAATACACCATCACCTAACTCAAGTATTGAAACATCAAATGTTCCACCACCTAAATCGTATACAGCAATTTTTTTGTTTTGTTTTTTATCTAAACCATAAGCAAGCGATGCAGCAGTTGGTTCATTTATAATTCTTAAAACTTCTAGCCCTGCAATTTTACCTGCGTCTTTTGTTGCTTGTCTTTGTGCATCGTTAAAGTATGCTGGTACTGTTATTACAGCTTTTGTTACTTCTGATCCTAAATATTTTTCTGCCGTCTCTTTCATTTTTTGTAAAATGAAAGCAGAGATTTGAGATGGAGAATATTTTTCTCCTTTTGCTTCAATCCAGGCATCACCTTTTTCAGAGTTAACTATTTTAAATGGTGCAGATTCAACATCTTTTTTTACTGTTGGATCATCAAAATTTCTTCCAATTAATCTTTTTACTGCAAAAATTGTGTTTTCGGGATTTGTTACTGCCTGTCTTTTAGCAGGTTGACCTATTAATTTTTCCTTTTCATCAGTAAATGCAACTACTGAAGGAGTTGTTCTTGCTCCCTCGGCATTTTCTAAAACTTTAGCTTGTGTGCCTTCCATTACTGCAACACAAGAGTTAGTTGTTCCTAAGTCTATTCCAATTATTTTACTCATAATATTAATGTCTCTCTTTTGTCATATAGTGTTTAAATTTGAAACTACAAGTTGATCTCATTATTATTTATCTACTGAATTTTCTTGATTTTGTTTAGTTTTTTCCTCTTTTTTAATAACTTTTTTTGAAACACCAACCAATGAAGGTCTTAGAAGTCTATCTTTAATAGTGAAGCCTTTTTGAATTTCTTGAACAATGGTTCCAGCTTCTTTAGCGTCATCTTCAATCTCCATCATCGCTTGATGAAAGTTAGGATCTAGTTTTTTGTTAAGACAATCAATTGGTTTAATATTATTTTTCTCAAAAATAGAAATTAAATCTTTTTTTATTATTTCTAAATGCTCTATTGTTTTCTTTAAAGCGTCTGTTTTTTTTAATTTGTCATCGCTTTCTAAAACATGTTTAGAACGATCTAAGTTATCAATTAAACTTAATGCTTCTTTAGCAAAGCTAAAACCTCCATACTCAAAGGCATCCTCTTTTTCTTTTTCAAACCTTCTTCTTTGATTTTCCATTTCAGCAAAAGTTCGTGCTAATTTATCTTCTAGTTCAGCAATTTTTTCCTCTGGAGCTGGTTCTTTAATCTCTTCTTTAGTTTCTTTATGTGCTTCTTGTTTATTATCACCTGCTGAGCTTTCCTCAGGTTTTTCTGTTTCTTTATCTAAAATCTGATTTTCGTCTATTGGAGTATTGTTTTTGTTTTCTTCTTTTTCCATGAATCCATATATGGTAAGGATTTTAAATATTTCTAGATGACTAAGCAAAAAATTAAAGAATTACTAATAGGTACTAACAACGAGGGTAAATTAAGAGAAATTAAGAGTTTATTACCAAATTTTATCAAAATTTACGCTACCTCTAACTTTAAACTTAAAAGTCCTGCTGAAAATGGAAAAACTTTTGAGGAAAATTCTTTAATTAAATCAAAACATTTCTCTAAAAAGACTGGTTTGATATGTTTGGCAGATGATTCTGGTTTGGAGATAGATCATCTTAATAAAAGGCCTGGAATTTATTCTGCACGGTGGGGAGGAAAATCTGGGGATTTTAATAAAGCTATTAAAAAAGTATTTAGAGAGTTAGATAAAAAAGATAAGAATTGGAGAAATAAAAAAATTAAAGCAAGATTTGTTTGTGCTCTATCAATCTCGTATTTGAATAAAAAAATTGCTTGCGTAGTAGGTAAAGTTGAGGGTCGAATATCAAATGAACAAAAAGGGGAAAATGGATTTGGTTATGATCCAATTTTTATTCCACTAAAAAAAACTAAAACATTTGGTGAAATGAGACCATCTCAAAAATACAAAATGGATCATCGCTATCAAGCTTTTAAAAAGCTTAAAAGATTTCTGTAAGTTTTTTATCTTCTATTTTATAAAAATTTAATCTGTGATTAATTTTGTTATCTTTAATATCAAAAATTCCTATCTTTCCTTTGAATGAATTTTTTTTTTTAAATAATTTATCCATTTTCGAAATATCTGATTTCAATGAAAGATAATATACTAAACCAACTAAATCATAACTTAAAAGTGAGAGATGGGATGGGTTTTGATTAAAAGCATTAAAATATTTGATTTTATAATCATCAAAATTTTCTTTATTAATTGATGGATAATAAATTGGTTGAATATTTGTTTCTTTCATTAAACTTTCATCAAACCACTGGTTAAGAGTTATAAAGTATTTATTTTTTGGAGACACATCAGTGTAGAGTAAAGAAGTTGCAACACTTTTGAGACTTTCATCAAAATCAGATATAACAACCGCATCAAAATTAACATTCCCAATTGTATATTTTTT
>CACFZQ010000011.1:0-27178 GCA_902570835.1 uncultured Pelagibacteraceae bacterium
TTAGATGAAATTGAAGATCAATTTATAGCATTAAATAAATTAAACATAATTGAGTACGCCAATCCTAGTGCCAACAAAAGATTTGGTAATAATCTTAAAAATAAACATTTAGGCACTATTATTAGGAACCCCGAGTTAGATAATCTTATCAATGATGTTAAGAAAAATAATAAAACAAATTTTATAGACCTTGAAATTAGTTTACCTTCTTACCAGCATTATAGAATTTATGCCATTCCTGGGCCTACCATGTTATTTCCAGATCAAGAGTCGGTAGTTTTATTTTTAAAGGACTTAACAGAAATTTCTAAAGCTCAACAATTTAGAACCGACTTTGTAGCAAACGTTAGTCACGAATTAAGAACTCCTTTAATGTCTATTAAAGGTGCCGTTGAAACAATTCAAGGACCTGCAAAAGACGATGAACCTGCCAAAAAAAAATTCTTAGATATTATGAATTCTCAAACTTTAAGAATGGAAAGTCTAATAAGTGATCTACTTATATTGAGTAGAATTGAATTAGAAGAACATATAAGACCAAGCGAAACTGTTTTTTTAGAGGAAGTATTTAACAAAGTTAAAGCAATTCATGTAACCAATATAGATAAAAATAAAATTAATTTAAAAATAAACATTTCTCAAAAATTTGGAAAAATAATAGGAAATGAGGAACGTATCCTAACAGTCTTTTCTAATTTAATAGATAATTCAATTAAATATTCTAAAAAAAATAAATCTATTGAGGTATTTACTTCAGAAAGTGTAGGAAAATTCTCAAAAAAAGGAGTTAAAATTTCCATTATAGATCAAGGCATTGGGATACCTGAAGATCAAATAGTAAGAATTACTGAAAGATTTTATAGAGTTGATGTTGAAAAAAGTAAAAGAGTAGGAGGGACTGGTTTGGGACTTGCAATCATGAAACATATAATTGCTCAGCACAGAGGTGAGTTTGAAATTAAAAGTAAAATAGGAAAAGGTACTGAAGTTCATTTACATCTACCAAGTGAATTATAAAATTTATAAGTATTTCAATACTTTTATGTCGTTAATTTAATTTGTAATTAGTCTTTTTTTTTATAAAATTAATATGATGATTAGATTAAAAAATATAATTGTTCTTTTATTTTTACCGTTCTTATTTACAACATTTGTAAACGCACAATCAATTACTTCTTTGCTTAGAAATCAACAACTTACTGTTTATGATATTGGTATTTTTAGATTACAAGAGGATATGAAATCATCAATACCACAAGTTCAAAAGCATTTTCCTAATAAAGAAATCGAAATTTCAGATATTTATACAGATGTGGTTTCATCATTTTGGAGAAACACAATTGATTTAATCGTGTCTGTACCAATGAGCGAAACATTAACAAAAACAAACTATTTTTCAGATATGTATAGATGTAAAAATATTTTTTTTTCTGTAAGAGATCATCTGTTAAGAAATCAAAACGAGAGCAATTATAATTTTTCAAGAGCTTCGTCCTATGTAGTTTCAACCTTTTCAACACCAACAAGTTGGCCTTCTTGGAAATATGAACAACAAAAAATTAAAGAATTAGTATCCATGATACAACTAGAAGTTACTTTAAGACCATCAAATGAGCTTGCTTTTAGGGAAGGTGTTAGTCCTATTAATTGTAAGGGTAGTTTGGCAGACGAATTTGACACTATTGTTGTAACTAAAAATTTCAATTAAAAAGTTAGGTTTTTAACAAAACCGTAACAAATCTGTAATATTAACATCCACATTCAAATCTAATAAGCGAGTCGTTGATTAAATTTAATTACGAAAGGAAATATCAATGAGAAAACTAACTATTATCCTTGCTTCGTTTTTAGCACTTACTTTGAGTACTGTAACATCGCAAGCGAGAGAACAAATCACAATCGTTGGTTCTTCAACTGTGTTCCCATATGCAACAGTAGTTGCTGAAAGATTCGGTAAAAAAGGATTTAAAACTCCTATCATCGAGTCAACTGGAACAGGTGGTGGAGCTAAATTATTTTGTGCAGGTGTAGGTGAAGCTCACCCAGATATCACTAACGCTTCAAGAGCCATGAAAGATAAAGAAAAAGCTCTTTGTGCAAAAAATGGTATTACTGATATTGTAGAAATTATTATTGGTAACGACGGTATAACATTAGCTTACAGCTTAGATTCAGAGCCTGTTAACTTTACAAAAGAACAATTATACTTAGCACTAGCAGCACACACAGTTGTTGATGGTAAATTAGTTGATAACGTTTACAAAAACTGGAATGAGATCGATTCAAGCTTACCAAATAAGCCAATTAAAGTAATGATTCCTCCAGGAACTTCTGGAACAAGAGATGCTTGGAACTCTTTAGTAATGAAAAAAGGTATGACTAAAGAAGCAAAAGCTCTTTATAAAGCTGGTTTTGAAGCTGGAAATAAAAAATACAAAAAACCTGAAAAACTTTACAGAGAAGATGGATTAGCAATTGAAGTTGGAGAAAACGATAGCTTAATCATTCAAAAACTAGTTGAAGATAAAGATATGTTTGGTTTCTTCGGTTTTAGTTATTACTTAGCAGCAAAAGACAAGCTACAAGCAGCAAGTATTGATGGTGGACAACCTTCATTAGAATCTATTCAAGATTATAGCTATGCAGTTGCAAGACCTTTATTCTTCTATGTGAAAAAAGCTCACGTAGGTGTAATTCCAGGTTTACATGAATTTGTAAAAGAATTTACAAAAACTGGAACAATTGGAAAAAGAGGTTACTTAGCTGACATTGGTTTAGTACCATTGGATAAAGCAATGTACAGAACTACAAGAGATAACGCTATAGATCTTGTAGCGATGAGCGAGTAATTTTGATTTGTTAACAAATTTAAAAAGGCCCTTTTATTAGGGCCTTTTTTTTAATACAAGATTAAATCTATATAAATGAACTCGATAATTTTTTTAACAATTGTTCTCTTAGCATTATCGAGTTATTTTTTTGGTCGTAAAAAAGCATTAGCTATAAGATCTTCTAACACCAGACTTACAGCTTTGCCAAAATTTTATGGCTATTACTTGTCAATTTGGTGTGCAGCACCTGCATTTATTATTTTTGCTTTGTGGTCTATTTTTGAACCAACTGTAGTAAAATATATAGTTTTACAATCTTTTAGTGATCAAGGATTATTAGAAGGAGAATTAAATCTTATATTTGAAAAAGCTAAATCTCTTTCAAGAGGACAATTCAGTGGAGAGGTCACTGCAGCACTACAAGGAGCGGCAAATAAATATGCATCATTGAGAAGTACAGCTTCAGCTTCTAAAGCAGTAATTGTGTTATGTTTGCTGATTGCTTCGATTGCATATGCTTATAATAGACTATCAAAAAATTCACGAACAAGAGAACCTGTAGAAATTTTTTTACAATGGTTATTTTTCTTTGCATCATTAGGCGCAATTTTAACCACTGTTGGAATTGTTTTTTCACTTTTGTTTCAAACAATTGAATTTTTTAAAATAATACCTTTTTTTGATTATTTGTTTGGAATGCATTGGTATCCAGCAAAAGCTTTTGTTAGAGACGCTAGTGAAGCTTTAGATCCATCAATGTATAGCGATACATTTGGTGCAGTACCAGTTTTTGCTGGTACTTTTTTTATAGCATTTATTGCTATGTGTGTTGCAATTCCTATAGGATTGTTAAGTGGAATTTATCTTGCTGAGTATGCTTCAAAAAAATTTAGACAATTTGCAAAACCAATTATTGAAATATTAGCAGGTATACCGACGGTAGTTTATGGTTTTTTTGCAGCTTTAACAGTTGGTCCTTTTTTAAAAGATATTGGTAATGCTGTTGGCTTAGATGTCTCTGCAGAAAGCGCTCTTGCAGCAGGAGCAGTTATGGGAGTGATGATTATACCATTTGTATCAAGTCTAAGTGACGATGTAATAAATAGTGTACCTCAAAATTTAAGAGATGGTAGTTATGCAATGGGTGCAACAAAATCTGAAACTATCAAAAGAGTAATTTTTCCTGCAGCATTACCGGGTATAGTTGGCGCTATTCTTTTAGCAGTATCAAGAGCCATTGGTGAAACAATGATTGTTGTTATGGCATCAGGTTTAGCTGCAAACTTAACTTTAAACCCTTTAGAATCTACATCAACTATAACCGCACAAATTGTAGTTATACTAATTGGAGATCAACAATTTGAAGATCCTAAAACACAAGCAGCTTTTGCATTAGGACTTACATTATTCGTTGTTACATTAATTTTAAACGTAATAGCTTTATCAGTTGTTAAAAAGTATAGAGAAAAATATGATTAATAGAGAAGAATTTCTAAACAAAAGATACAAATCAGAAAAGCGATTTCAATTTTACGGTAAATCAGCGATAGTTTTGGCTTTATTGTTTTTAGCTGTATTTCTATTTAAAATTTTTTCTACTGGTTATACAGCATTTCAAAAAACTTGGATAACTATACCTATAAATTACGATCCTGAATTAATGTATTTAGATGCAGATCAAAAACCCTCAATTCAAGATCTTGAAGACTCTGAGTACTTTGATGTCGGTATTGAAAGTTTTGCTGCATTAGATCAAAACGCTAATGAAGATCAAATTACAGATATCAAAAGAATGTTTGCTTTTATATTTGAAGAAGAAATAAAATATCACATTCTTTAAAATCCAGATGATTTTGGAAAAATTATTGAAGTTAAGATGACAGCATCTGATGACCTGGATCAGGTCTTTAAGGGGAATTATCCAAGGGAATTACCAGAGGAACGAAGACGAGTTACTGATTATCAGTTAAAAATTTTTGATAAATTAAATGCTGATGGAAAAGTTGAAAGTAATTTTAATTTTAGCTTTTTTACCAACGCAGACTCAAGAGAAGCGGAATTGGCTGGTATTGCAAGTTCATTCATGGGTTCATTGTTTAGTATATTAGTTTGTTTAGCTGTATCATTCCCAGTTGCATTACTAGCTGCAATTTATTTAGAGGAATTTGCACCAAAAAATCGACTTACAGATTTTATTGAGGTTAATATTAATAATTTAGCGGCAGTACCATCAATAGTATTTGGATTATTGGGTCTTGGTGTGTTACTTGCTGTGTTTGGTTTACCTAGATCTACTCCTTTGGTTGGTGGAATAACGTTGTCCTTAATGACTCTACCAACGATCATTATAGCGGCTAGAGCATCTTTGAAAGCTGTACCACCAAGTATAAGAGAAGCCGCCCTTGCAATGGGAGCTAGTCGAATGCAAACAACTCTTCACCATACAGTTCCATTGTCTTTACCAGGCACATTATCTGGAACAATAATTGGTCTTGCTCAAGCTTTAGGTGAAACTGCACCTTTGATTTTAATTGGAATGGTTGCATTTGTTAATACTATTCCAGGCTCTCCCATGGATCCAGCTGCCTCTTTACCAGTTCAAATTTATATTTGGGCTGAAAGTGCTGAAAGGGGTTTTGTTGAAAAAGTATCAGCTTGTATAATGGTCTTGTTGATATTTTTAGTATTAATGAACTTAGTAGCACAAATGATACGTCATAAATTTGAAAAGAAATGGAACTAAAATATGAATAAAATAGAAGCAAAAAAAGTAAATGTTTTTTATGGAGAAAAACAAGCTCTCTTTGATATCAATATGAATATTCAAGAAAAACAAGTAACTGCTTTAATTGGTCCATCTGGATGCGGTAAATCTACTTTCTTAAGATGTTTAAATAGAATGAACGATGTTATTGATATCTGTAAAGTTGAAGGAGAAATTACAATAAATGATTATAATATTAATCAAAAAGATACAGATGTTGTTAGATTAAGAGAAAAAATTGGAATGGTATTTCAAAAACCCAACCCGTTTCCAAAAACCTTATATGAAAATATTTCTTATGGACCAGAAATTCATGGTATGGCTCAATCCAAGGATGAACTTGATCAAATTGTAGAAGATAGTTTAAAAAAAGCAGCTCTTTGGAATGAAGTTAAAGATAGATTAAATGAACCTGGGACAGGTCTGTCTGGAGGTCAACAACAGAGACTTTGTATTGCTAGAGCTATTTCAGTTAAACCTGAAGTAATTTTAATGGATGAACCTTGTTCTGCTTTAGACCCTATTGCAACCGCACAAATAGAAGAACTGATTGATGAGCTAAAAAAAGAGCATACAATTGTTATTGTAACTCACTCTATGTCTCAAGCGGCTCGAGTTTCACAACAAACTGGATTTTTTCATTTAGGCAAATTGATAGAGGTTGGTTCTACTGATATGATATTTAAAAACCCGAATCAACAACAAACTCAAGATTATATAACAGGGAGATTTGGCTAATGACAGAAAAACCACACACAGTAAAATCTTACGAAGAGCAATTACAACACCTTTCAAATGATTTAGTAATTATGGGTGGAAATTGTGAGTTAGCTTTTAGTAATGCCATTAAGGCAATTTGTAAAAATGATCATGCATTAGCAGATGATGTAATTAATAATGATACAGTAATTGATAATTTTGAAACTCAAATTGAGCAAGAAGTTGTTAACTTGATTGCTCTAAGACAACCAATGGCAATTGACTTAAGAGAGACAGTAACAGCATTGAAAATGTCATCTGATTTAGAAAGAGTAGGTGATTTAGCAAAAAATATTGCAAAAAGAACTAAATTGATTAAAAAAAAATTACCAAATGAACTTACCGAAAGTATTGAAAGAGTAGGTTTATTAGTTCAAAAACAATTAAAATCCGTTTTAGATTCTTACACGAATAGATCTCCAGACATAGCACAAGACGTTTGGGAAAAAGATGAGCAAGTAGATGATTTAACCAACAATTGTATGGAAGAGGTTATAAAATATTTAAAATCAGATTCAGAAAATATTGAATATGGATCTCATTTACTTTTTGTAACAAAAAATATTGAAAGAATAGGTGATCATTTAACGAACGTTGCTGAACAAGTATATTTTCTAGTTAATGGAACATATTTAGAGGGAGATAGACCAAAAGGTTCACAGTCTATAGTAACTGGAGAGAAATAGAAATGTCTGCTCATTTATTTATCGCAGAAGATGAAACTTCAATAATTACTTTACTTAAGTATAATTTGGAAAAAGAAGGTCATAAAGTAAGTTATTCGGAAAATGGCGAGGATGCTCTTAAACAAATAAAAGACAAATATCCTGATTTGATACTAATGGATTGGATGCTTCCAGATTTATCAGGTGTAGATATTTGTAGAAATCTTAAAAAAGATAAAAAATTTAAAGACATTCCTATAATAATGGTTTCAGCGAAAGGAGAAGAAGAGGATAAACTAAAAGCATTCGATACTGGAGCTGACGATTATGTAACCAAACCATTTAGTCAAAAAGAATTAAATGCAAGAATAAAATCCTTACTAAGGAGATCTAAACCTCAATCTTCAATTGATGTGGTTGAGTTTACAGACCTTAAAATAGATAGGATAACAAAAAGAGTTTATAGAAAAAATAAAGAAATTTCACTTGGACCAACAGAATTTAAGTTATTAGATTTTTTTATTAAGAATCCAAAAAGAGTTTATTCCAGAGAACAACTTCTAAATAATGTATGGGGTGAAAATATTTATGTTGAATCAAGAACTGTTGATGTTCATATCAGAAGATTAAGACAAGCCATAAATATTGCAAATACAAAACCTTTAATTAGAACTGTTAGATCAGCAGGTTACTCTTTAGAAGCTTGAATATCTTTTGGTCTAACAAACTCTTTTAAAATACCTTTGTTTGTAATTTCATTCCAATTATTAATATCAAAATTTATTTTTGCGTATGCACAGGTAGAAAATTTGTAATTTAATAATTTGTATTTATTACTGTTATTATTTTTAATCAATTCTCTAACTAAATTTCTAACGGTAGGTTCATGGTTAATTAAAAGTATAGATTTATATTTATTAGAAACTTTTTTTATCATATCAATTATTTTTTGTTCATTCGTAAGATATAGTTTTTTTGATGAAAAAATTTTTTTGGGCTTACTTAGTTTTTTTAAAATTAATTTGAGTGTTTTTTCAGTCCTTTTTGAGGATGAAACCATTACATAATCAAAAATAAATTTTTTTTTAACAAAAAATTCACACATCAATTTGGCATTTTTCTTACCACGTCCATTTAAAGGTCTCTCAAAATCACTCAAATTTAAGTCGCTCCAACTGGATTTTGCATGACGCATGACATATAATTGATACATATTTCCTAAATATTATGACTGCCATAAAAAAACAACATAAAGAAGAATTAAAATCTAAATATATAAATAGGGAATTATCTTGGTTAAAATTCAATGATAGAGTTCTTTTAGAAGCCCAAAATGCTGAAAACCCGCTATATGAAAGAGTTAAATTTCTATCTATAGCAGGATCAAATCTTGATGAGTTCTTTATGGTTCGAGTTGCAGGCCTATTTAGTCAGATAAAACAAGAAGTAGATTCTTTAAGTTCCGATGGTCTCAATCCTGAAGAGCAAATGAACGAAGTTGTTAGTGAGACCAAAAAACTTCTCAAAAAACAAAATAAAATTTATAAGGAACTCTTATCACAATTAAAAAAAACAAATATTATTTTAGTAAAGCCAGAAAGTTTAAGTAAATCTGAGAAAAAAAAAATATTTAAAATTTTTTATGAAGAAATTTATCCTCTATTAACTCCTTCTGCAATTGATCCTGCTCATCCTTTTCCATTTATAATTAATCAAGGACGTGCATTGGCAATGAAATTGAAGAAGAAAAATAAAAAAAGAATATTAAATTCTATAATTGTTATTCCAAAAGCACTTCCAAGATTTTTTGAAGTAAGCGGAACTAAGAATTCAAAAAAATATGTAATTATTGATGATTTAATAAGTTTTTTTGCATCAGAAATTTTTCCAGATCATGAAGTAGAATTTAAGATGATTTTTAGGGTAATTAGAGACAGTGATGTAGAAATTCAAGAAGAAGCTGAAGATCTAGTTAGATCTTTTGAGTTAGCATTAAAAAAAAGAAGAACAGGTGACATTGTAAGATTAGAAATTTTAAAAAATAGTAATAAAGAATTAGTTAAATTTATAACAAATAAACTTAATATAAATGCCGATTATATTTATTATATAGAAGGATTAGTTGGTATTCAGGATATTGATCAAATATGTAAAGTTAAAAATCAGAAACTAAAATTTAAAAGTTTCAATCCCAGGGATGTTGAGAGATTAAAAGAAAATAATTATGATTTTTTTGAAACTATTAAGAAAAAAGATTTAATTGTTCATCATCCATTTGAAACCTTTGATGCTGTTATAGAATTACTCAATCAAGCAGCCAATGACAAGAAAGTTATAGCAATAAAACAAACATTATACAGAACAACTCTAGACTCTCCTATAGTTAAAGCGCTTATAGTAGCTGCAGAAAATGGTAAAGCAGTTACGGCTTTAATCGAAATAAAAGCTAGATTTGATGAAGAAGCAAATATCCAATTAGCTAGAAGCTTAGAAAAATCAGGTGTCCAAATAGTTTATGGTTTTGCTAAATATAAAACTCATGCAAAATCATCATTAATATTGAGAAGGGAACAAGGCAAAATCCAAACCTATGTACATTTGGGAACTGGTAATTACCATCCTGTAAACGCCAAAATTTATACTGATTTATCTTTATTTAGTTCAGATAAAAAATTAGCGTCGGATGTCGAAAAGTTTTTTAATTATGTTACTGGTTATGCAAAACCAAGGAATTTGAATAAAATTTCTATTTCTCCAATAAATTTAAGAAAAACCTTAAATGAACAAATTGATAAAGAAATCCTAAATTCAAAAAAAGGAAAAAAAGCTGAAATTTGGGCTAAAATGAACTCATTAGTTGACCCTGATATAATTGATAAATTTTATGAAGCATCTAACGTTGGTGTTAAAATTAATTTATTTGTTCGAGGTGTTTGTTGTTTAAGACCAGGTTTAAAAAATAATTCTGAAAATATTGTTGTTAAAAGTATTATTGGAAGATTTTTAGAACATTCTAGAATTTACTGTTTTGCAAATGGAAAATCGTTACCAAATAGAGACGCTAAAGTATTTATTTCTTCTGCTGATTTGATGCCAAGAAATTTGAACAGAAGAGTTGAACTTCTAGTCCCAATTGAAAATAAAACAGTGCACGAGCAAGTTTTAGATCAAATTATGTTAGCAAATTATTTAGATAATAAGCAAAGTTGGATTCTTGATGAAAGTGGTAATTACAAAAAAATTCAATATATTAAAAGTGATTCTTTTTCAGCACACGATTATTTTATGAAAAATCCAAGTCTGTCTGGGATAGGAAAAGCAAAACTGAAAATGAAGCCAAAAAAACTTAATTTAAAAAAAGTTTAAAATGGAAATTAAAGTATTAAAAAATAAACAAAATTTAAAACTTAAACAAGCAAAACTAGCTGTAATTGATATTGGCTCAAATTCTATAAGAATGCTGATTTATGATGATTTTAGCTCATCTAGAGTTCCTTTTTTTAATGAAAAAGCAGTATGTGAACTTGGTAAGAATCTAGATAAATCACGAAAATTGCATAAAGCAGGCGCAGTTTATGCTTTGAAGGTATTAAAAAGGTTTTCTGAGATTTTAAATGTTTCAAAAATTACAAATTTAAAAATAATTGCAACGGCGGTTTTAAGAGAAGCTATGGATGCAAAACCTTTTGTTGAAGAAGTAGAAAAACTTTTTAAAAAAAAAATAGAAATTTTAAGTGGTTATGAAGAAGCAGAATGCTCAGCTGAAGGTGTAAAAATTGGTTTTGATAATGTTGATGGATTAGTAGCAGATTTAGGTGGTGGAAGTCTAGAATTGGCTCGTGTTGAAAATGGAATAATCACCAATAAAACTTCTTTACCATTAGGTGTTTTGAGACTTATGAATAATCCAATTGTTAAAAAAAGGAACCTATCTAAATATATTAAAAAATTACTAAGAGATGAAAAATGGTTATCAAAGAAAAAATTCGAAAACTTATATTTAGTTGGAGGAACTTGGAGAGCTTTATTTAAATTACATTTATTTCAAAACAATCATCCAGTTCACATAATTCATCAATACTCAGTAGGGTGTAATTCTTTATTAAAGTTTATAGAAAAAATTTCTTCAATGAATAAAACGAAACTTAAAACTGTGGAATATATATCTAAATCAAGAACACCATATTTGCCTTATAGTTCAATTATTTTGGGTGATATTGTGAATATTACTAATCCAAAAAATATAATATGTTCAATAAGTGGAATTAGAGAAGGTTCTTTAGGAAGAGATCATTTTAAAAATATTGATGAAAAAGATGTTTTTGAGAAATCATTAGAACACATTGCAATAAAAAGAGGAGATTTGGGTTTTACCTTTAAGAAATATTTTGATTTTATAAAACCTGTATTTGATGGAAATGAGCATTTCAGTGAAAAATTATTAAATTTGGCTTGTGTGTTGAGTCATATGGATTGGGGATTAGGAGCATTTCAAAAGGCTGAATTAGTGTTTCAAGAAACCTTAAACACTCCTTTATTACGGCTATCACACAAAGAAAGAATTCAGATAGCGTTATCTTGTTATTGGAGATATTGCAGTATTAAATACAACCCAAAAATAGAATATTTGACCTTTCTGAACAATAACGAAATTTTTTCAAGTAAACAGGTGGGGTCTGCTTTAAGATTTGCTCACGCATTAACATCCATATCAACAATTTTTTTAGAAGAATTTAGATTGTATAAAAGAGGAAATGCTGTTTTTTTAAAAATACCTTCGCAGCATCAAGAGATAATCTCAAAACAAGTTACGAAAAAATTCAAAGCTTTAGCAAGAGAATTATTTTTAGAACCTAGGGTAATTTATTCAAATTAATTTAATATTAATTTAAATTAGATTTAATACTTTATTAATTTATCAGAAATATTTCATCATTAATAAATTAAATGAATTCATTATTCTTCATCTTTTAAGGGTGCTTACTTTGTAGGCACCTTTAAAACTTTAAAAAAAGAAGCTACATGAGAGGCATTACAAAATTTTTCACCTAAAATTAATTTATTTATTTCTTTTTTAGATAGTAAATGAATTTTAATACCTTCCTCAGGTCCTTTTTTTTTAATTATTCTATTTGAATAATAGCAATAAATTTTAGTTGTTAACCTTCCAGGCTCACAATTAATTGTAAATAATTTTTTTGGTTTTCCTAACATTTTATATCCTGTTTCCTCATAAAATTCTCTACATGCAGCACTTATAGAATTTTCTCCTTTATCAATTATACCAGATGGAAATTCATAGTTGATTTTATTAACTGGAATTCTTTTTTGACTAACTACAACAAAAACGTTTTTCTTAATTTCTGCAACCACCAAAGATAAATCAGATGTTTTTAGGAAATGATAATATTCTTTTTTTTTGAAGGGCTTATTAATTAAAGTTATATTATTTGTAAGCTTAATATTTTTTAAATAATTCATAAGTTATTATATTTGAATAATATTAAAGATATTTTACAGATAAATTAATTATATTGTTTCTTCTTTAATTAATTTGGATACTTTGTTTATTTGATTCAATGTATCCGTATTCATCGGGTTTATATATGAAGCTTCTATATAACTATTGTAGGCTTTTTCGTAATCTTTCATTTTCATGTATACTTGTCCTTTCCCAATTAGAGCACCGAAATGCCTATTTTCAAGTTTTAAGACCATATCAATATCTCTAAGTGATTTTTTATACTTACCCATAAAATATAAAGATGTTGCACGTCTATTCCAAGCCTCAGCCCAATTAGGATCTTTTTCTATAATTTTACTAAAAATCCCATATGCTCTTATATAATTTCCGTTTTGAACCAGTCTTGAGCCTTCTTTTAAGTCAATAGTTAATTGAAAATTAGATGGATGTGTTTCCCACAAATTCCATATACTTTTTTCTAAAATTTTTGCTTCACTTTGTGTATTACAATCTTTTAACTTATTCAAAAGTTTGTTTAAATCTAACTCATCTGTTTTTGCTGCTGAAGTCAAAAATACTGTTGAAATTATCAATAAGAAATTTAGTATTTTCTGCATATGTAATAAATCTGTAATATTTTTGTAACATTAATAAAACAAGTTAAAATCAAAATAAACAGCTATAAAATCAGTGTTATTATTCAATTAAAGATATAATTAATTTCAAATATTAAATTCTAATTAACAGATTCGAAAAAAAACATATGAAAAATTCCAATATTGAAGCAATTGTATTTGATTTAGCTGGTACATTAATAGATTTTGGAAGCCTTGCGCCATCTCAAGTTCTTATTGAATTATTTGATAGGTTTGGAATTAAAATTACCCGAAAACAAGCCATAGGACCAATGGGTATTGAAAAACGAGCCCATATAAAAGCATTGCTAACAACAAGAAAAATTAATACGCAGTGGAAAAAAAAATTTAAATCAAAACCAACAGATAAAGATATTGATAAATTGTTTAAACTTTTTAATCCAGAATTAAAAAAAATAATTAAGAAACATTCAAAATTTATATCAGGAAGTAAAAAAACTTTAGATTTTATAAAAAACAAAAAAATAAAAATAGGAATCAATACCGGATATTCAGAAGCAATTCTAAAAGTTATATTGCCAGAATTAAAAAAACAAAGATTTATACCTGATGTGTCATATAGTTCCTCATACACAAAAATTGGAAGACCTTCTGCAGAGATAATTTATAGGATCTTTTCTGATTTAAATATAACCAAGGGATCAAATTGCGTTAAAGTAGACGACACTATTCCTGGACTACAGGAGGGATTAAATGCTGGAATGTGGGTAATAGGAGTAATATTTTCTGGAAATGAATTTGGCAAAAATGAACACGAATTTAATAAATTAACCAACAAAGAAAAATTTAAATTTAGAAAAAAAATCTCTCATAAGTTTAAGAGAATAGGTGCACATTACGTAATTGATACAATTAAGGATTTACCGAAAATAATTGAACGGATTGAAAATAAAATCATTTAGTAAATAACATTTTTTTTATTACAAATATTGCTAACAGTGTTCCTAATAGCTCTGCAATTATAAATAAAGGTGTATTTAAATAATTTATTCCAGTGAATGTATCTGTAAAAGTTCTAGCTATTGCAACAGCAGGATTTGCAAAAGAAGTTGATGAAGTAAACCAATATCCAGCTGTAATATAAAAACCAACACATGCAGCGGTTACAACTTTTCCACTTTTCATTGATCCAAATATAATTAAAATTAATCCAAAAGTTGCTACTATTTCAGCTACAAATATATAAACCCCATCTCTTGTTTTAGATGACAGCTCATAAATAGGTAATTCAAAAAAAAAATTTGCTAAACCTACACCCGCTAGACAACCAAATATTTGTGACAAGATATATATATGAATTAATTTTGATTTTAATCTTCCCGCAAAAAACATACTTAGTGTCACAAATGGATTAAAATGTGCTCCCGATATATCAGAAAACACAGTTATAAGAACAAATAAACCAGCTCCTGTTGCAATAGTATTCGCTAATAACATAACAGCAGTATCGTTGGTAAGATTTTGAGCCATGATACCAGAACCAACAACTATCATTACTAAGAAGCAACTACCTATGAATTCACTATAAATTATTTTTTTTTTACTATTTTTCATAATTTTTAATCCAATCATTGATTCTGGTTTCTAAATTGGAATAAGTTTTATGTATTTCTGTTGAAATCAGCTTTTCTTTATTTGGTTTATCACTATTTTCTAGCTCATTAATGATATGAACAGGATCCTCAATGTCCCAATGAACTATTTTTTCAGGAGATGGCCAGACTGGACAAACTTCATCACTGGCATTGTTGCATACGGTAAATACTTGGTCAAATATTGTTTTTTCATCTAAAAATTTATTAAAGTTTTTAGAAGATAGATTTTTTGTATCAAAATTATTTTCATTAAGATATTTAATGACATATTTATTAATTATTCCAGATGGTTTGCTACCCGCGCTGTAACCAATAAATTTATTTTTATGAAATTTATTTACTACACTTTCAGCTAATATACTTCTATGAGAATTGCCAGTACAAACAAATAAAAGTTTTTTCATTTTTAACTTTTATTACTATAAATTATTTTTTCTAGACTTAATGAGTACTAAATCTAAATTGTAACAAAACTGAAACATTGTTAATTTAAAAGAGTAAAATGGATATTAAATCATATATTGTCAATTTATTTAAAATTATAGAGGAAATTGGATCAAACAAACAATATGGAAATGAAAAAGTTTCACAACTAGAACATGCAATTCAATGTGCATTGTTGGCAAAAAAAAACAATGAAAACCATTTTTTCATTACTGCAGCTCTATTCCATGATATTGGTCACTTAATTAATAATGACAAAGAAGCCATTAAAAAAGGAATAGATAAAAAGCATGAAAATTCAGGATCTTTTTTTCTTTCTAGATTTTTTCCAGAAGATGTTACAAGATTAATTAAAGGACATGTACCAGCTAAAAGATATTTGGTTTATTGTGAAAAAGGTTATTATGATACTTTATCTATTGCTTCAAAACAGAGTTTAGATGTTCAAGGTGGAAGTTTTTCTGCAGATGAAGCAAATGATTTTATCAAACAACCTTTTATGCAAGATGCAGTTAGATTAAGAAAATACGATGACCTTGCTAAAGTCAAAAATTTGGAAATTCCAAACATACATTATTTTTATAAATATGTAGAAAGAAGTTTTAAATAAACTTTTTTTTGTTTAGAAAAATAGCTGTTACGTTCCCAATAATTGCTAAAATCAAAAATACCAATATAAGTAAGTCGTATCCTCCGATATTCCAAACCAATGAACCAATCCAAGGACCTAAAATACTACCAATCATATATTGCAAAGCTAAAATACCATGAAGATTACCAAAGTTTTTTTGACCAAAAGCATCATTTTGAACTAAAGGTTTTAAAATCGCCATACTTCCATATGCTGAGCTGTTAAATAAAACAAACAAAAAAGCTAAATAATGATTAATATTTATAAAGTATAAAAATATCATTCCAACTACCATCGAGTAAAAACAAATAACAAATAATTTTAGATTTGATTTATTTCCTCCAAATATCATTACCAAAATTCTTCCAATTACTTGACCAGGTCCAAACATTGATGCCGTCAGTACAGCTAGGGACAGACTCATTCCTTTTTCCTGTAACATTGGAATTACATGAGTTGTAATAGCACCAATATTAAATCCAATAACAAACAATGAAAAACTAAATAACCAAAACCTATAGTCTTTAAGTATTATATTAAGCTTTGAATTTTGATTGTTTTGTTTTTCAATATTTTTAAATTCTTTTCGAATTATATTTTTAAAACCAAAATAATTAGCTGGTGAACTGATCAGTATATTTATTATTCCAAAAATAAATACAGTAAACCTCCAGTCATATTGTTCTGTTAAATAAGTTGCAGTAGGAAATGTATATGTGCTTGCAAATCCCGCAAACAAAGTAATAATTGCAATAGATGTCTTAGCCTTTGATTTTAAATTAATAGTAATGACGCTAAAAAGTATCGTGTAAAGACAACCACCAGAGGTTGCACTAACAAGTATCCAAGCAACTAAAAATCCACCATATGTATCTACTAATGAAAGATAAATTACACTTAGTCCTAACAGTATAGGACTGGTCCACATCATTGGAAAACTTAGATTTCTATCTACAATCTTACCAAGAAAAGGTAAAAGTAAACTATGCACAACTAAGCCTAGAGAATAAATAAAAGTTAAGTTGCTTCTTGAAATACCAAGTTCATTTTCCCAAGTTAACAATAGTGCTGAAAATAAGTACATGCAGCTGCTGTAACAAAAGGTAACCGATATACCTATTAGAAATGCTGGTAAATATTTCATAAAATTTTTTATTTCTTTAACATTTTTTTAACAAAACTTAGTTAATAAATTATTATGAATAAAATTTTTATCTCATTTATATTGGTCTTATCCACAGTTTCAGTTGCTCAAGCTGACAATCACGTAAAAATAACAGAACAACAAGCTGGTAGTAGCTATTCACAAAATACTGAGGACACATTTAAAAATGAAATAGGGAATTGTGAAGACCCTGGAGTACTTATGTTAAGAGCCACTGTTAAAAATGATATTTCAAGATCTAGTCCCGAAAATGCAACTGAGGCAGAAGCATTAATGAAAGAAGGCATGAAATTGTGTAATGAAAATAGAGTTTTTGAGGCAAAACTAAAATTAGAAGACGCTAAGACAGTTGCCAGAGCAGGATTAGTAGATGGAGAGGATCCATCTGTAACTAAAGTTGTTGCTGACAATAATGAGACATCAAAGGAAGAAAAACCTTGGTGGAAATTCTGGTAAAATAGATTTTTATCTTTTTAAATTCTTAGATTAAAATTTTTAGAAAAAATTTGATAAAGATTTTTTTTATTTACCTTACAATTAATTGATCTGATCCAATTAATATTCTTCTAAGCCAAGCAGATAATCTATCCATAAATATTACAACTGCTAAAACTAATATTGCCATGTAGGCAACATTTTCAAAATCATTTCCAGTAGCTAATGCTCCTAAAAATTGCAAACCAATTCCTCCTGCACCCATTGCACCTATAATGACAGCACCTCTAGTATTTGATTCTAAATAGTATAAGGATTGAGATACAAAAATTGGAAGTATTTGAGGAATAATACCAAATCTATGTTGCAAAAATTTACTAGCTCCAGTTGACTGAACTCCCTCTTGTTGTTTCTTCTCAGTATTTTCAATTGCCTCTGAATACAATTTACCTAATGTACCAGTATCGGTAAAACCAATTGCAAAAATTCCAGTGAATGGTCCTGGACCAAAAGCTCTTAAAAATATCAAACTCCAAATTAAAAAATCTATTCCTCTTAAAGTGTCAAACAATCTTCTTAATGTAAATCTTAGAGCTTTAATTGGCGTAACGTTATATGCAGCAAGAAAAGACAAGGGTAGGGCCATTACTGTTGCAAACATTGTTCCTAATACAGCCATAACTATTGTTTCAAGCATGGCCCACCAAACTCTGCCGTGCATGAATGCTTCATTGTCTTTAATTTCAGTTAAGAAAAGCTTTAAATTAGACATTTCAGGGACAACTCTCTCATTTGAAAATGTTAAAGCTAATGCTTCGAAAAAACTATAAGGCTCTAATGGACTAGAAAAATCAAACCAAAAATACTTCCATCCAAGACTATAACGATGAATTTCTACTTTTTTGGGATAAACTTGAATTCTTTCATGCAAGGTAGGCCTAAATTCAACTCTATTTTCTGTAATTCTAAAACCTTTTAATTCATTTTTAGCTAAGTTTTCTGAACCTACCACATAAGGTTTTCCATTCGCATTTAATTTTATAGTAAAATCTCTCTCATATTTTGGAAAATTTACAATCTCAACTCTATCCTTGTATAATATAGCTTTACCTAAATTATTAAATTCTATGACTTTGCCAATATTATCAGAATTTTTATAAAACCAGTCAGGAATTGATTTATCAAGATTGTCTCTTCCATAAACACTCCTGTAATTTCCTTCAAAAGCTATTTTAATATCATCAGGACTTTCCCATTTCATTGTAACATGATCTTTGTGGGCATACGTGTCTAAAACAAACATCGCTGCATTTTGGGGCTTCCATTTTTTTGGAATATCAACAACATCTAAAGTAAAAAAACCTACTATTAAATATATTAAAATAAGAAAGAAAATTATTTGACCTTTTGTTCTACTTTTTTTAGCTTGTTTGAATGTTTCAGGATATAATTTTCTTATATTATCTCTTTCATTTGCTAAAACAGAACTCATTGATTTACTCCAATTAATTTATGTCTCCAATATGCAGACAAATAATCTAATGCAATTATTGTACCAACCAGTAAGAACATACACGCTAAAACATCAGCTCCATAATTCCACTGAATTAGAGCCGCTAACATTTCTCCAATTCCACCTGCGCCAACAAAACCTAATATTGTAGATTCTCTAACATTAATTTCTAACCTTAATATTCCATAACTCAGAAAAAGAGGAAGTACTTGTGGAAGAACTGAAAATCTTATCTTTTGTGTCCAAGTAGCACCAACAGAGCTTAAACCCTCAATTGGTTTTCCATCACAATTTTCTATAGCTTCTGTAAATAATTTACCAAGAGCTCCAGCAGTATGTATCGTAATAGCAATTACAGCTGGTAATGATGATTTACCCATCAAATATAAAAAAACCATCGCTATAATTAATGTTGGAAATGATCTTGTCACATCCATTAAAAATTTTGTAAATTGAATAACTCTCTTATTTCTAATTAAATTTCTACTAGAGAAAATTGCAAAAATAACTGCTAAAACAAATCCTATAGAGGTTGAAAATAATGCAATGTTTAATGTAGTAATTAATTCAGGTATGTACTTAATAACTCTCGGCCAATACTTCCATCCCATTTCAAATGTATCTACAAATAAATCTTTAGGATAATTAAAAAAATTAGCTATACCTCTTCCGAAAGATCCTGCATTTGCTTCTAAAGATACTAATGTACCTCCAAAAAATACTAATATTAAAATTGCAATTCCCAGTAGTGAGGACCTGGTTCTTTGATTAGTTAATTTTTTTAAATTAACTTCAATTTGTTCTAAGTTTGCAGGTAATGCTTTTGTCATAATTTTAAAAAAATTAGAGGCAAAGATTTAAAGTCTTTGCCTCTAATTTATAGGGGTTTAATTAATTGTTCTTTTGTGCTTCAATTTTAGCTTTTCTTGCAGCTACAACTGACTCATAAAAAGAGTGATCCACTGGAACCCATTTTTTTACAATACCATTTGCAACGTTTTCGCTACATTTTGGATCGTTTTCATGTATCCATTGTTTCATTCCAATCATTACTTGATGTGCTCTAACAGGTAAAAAAGTAGGCATTACAATTGGTCCATTAGGAATTAATTTAGAAGACCAAATTTGAACAATGTCATCCATATTTAAAATCCCTTTATCAACCATTTTTCTTAAATTTCCTGATGAATATCCTTCTTCCCAGCTACCAACACCAGATACCCATGTTACACCAGCATCAACATCACCATTCATTACTGCTAATACATTGTTTTCATGTCCACCAGAAAATTGTGTTTTTGAAAAATATGTATCTGGATCCATACCCATAGCTTTTAATTCAATTGATGGAATTAAAAAACCTGATGTAGAGTTAGGGTCAGCCCAACCAAAAGATTTACCTTTAAGATCAGCCATTGATTTAATTCCAGATGATTTAGTTGCTACTGCAACAGAGTAGTAACCCATATCACCCGTTGGTTGCATTCTAGTTAATACTGGTACCACTGCAGTTGGGTCTTTTAAATACATACCAGCGTATCCTGAGGAACCGAACCACGTGTAGTCTAGATTGCCACCTAACATTGATTCCATTGTTCCTGCATAGTCTTTAAATGTAAAGAATTTTGCAGGTACATTATAAGCTGCTTCGATATATGGCATGAAACACTCATTTCTAGCGATAATATCTTGAGCTGCTTCGTCACCTAAAAAACCAACTCTAAATTCTGGTTGGTATTTACTTAAGTCCATTTTTGGACCTGTGTAAGTTACTGCATTAGCTTGAGTTGAAAAAAAAACCATAGCCAAAAGTGCAATAACTCTTGTTAGTTTATTAAACATAATTATCTCCTTTTTATAATTTTAGTCTAACGACTTATTTGTAACGATGAGTTATTGATCTCATGCAGTTGCAAATTCTTTCTCAACATCTCCATTTAATTTATTTTTTGTTTTAAGCTCGGTAGATGTTACTTGTGGCTCAAAAGCTTCATCAGCCTCTGCACCATAAATTTCTCTTGCAAGTTTATCTGATAATTTTTCAGGTAAATCATCAAAGACTATTTCACCATCTTTCATTCCAATAATTCGATCACAATAAGTTTTTGCTGTATCAAGTGTATGAAGATTTGAAATAACTGTTAAATTTTTTTCGTCATGAATTTTTCTTAATGATTCCATTACCATTCTTGCATTCATTGGATCTAAAGATGCAATTGGTTCATCTGCTAAAATCATTTTAGGATTTTGCATTAAGGCTCTACATATAGCTACACGTTGCTGTTGACCTCCAGATAACGTTTCAGCTCTTTGAAGGGCAGTGTTAGCCATACCTAAGTTATTGAGTAAAATCAGAGCATCAGCTCTTTCATCTCGAGAAAACATTTTTAAAGATGCTCTAAATGAGCCCTGATAATTTAATCTACCTAATATTACGTTTGTTAAAACATCTAATCTTGGGACTAAATTAAATTGTTGAAAAATCATTGCACAGTTTCTTTGCCATGATCTCTTTTCCTTACTTTTTAAATCTAGAATATTTTGACCCTCAATTTCAATCGATCCATCTGTTGCGTCAGTGAGTCGATTTATAATTCTCAGTAATGTTGATTTACCAGCCCCAGATCTACCTATGATTCCAATCATTTGAGGTTTATTAACCTCAAAAGAAACGTTTTTAACGGCATGATTATCACCGAAAAATTTGTTAACTTTTTTAATAATCATTTAAAAGGTTTGTTAACCCTCAAATCTTTAATAAATGTTAAAATATTATTAATGAATCTTTTAAATTTTGTTTAAGTTATATGAAATTTAAACCTAAGGTAGAAAATCTAATTTTTAATTAAAAATTGAATTTTAGATCCAATAAAATAACTTTCACTTAATTCTATAGGATTGTTTTTAAAATCGACATTAACAGATGTAGTTTTTAATAGTGCTTCCCCCTCATTTATATTTAATAAATTTGATTTTATTTTGTCTGCAATTTCAGCATTGATTAGAGTTTTTGATCTTTTAATTGATTTGATATTCAATAAATTAAAAGCTTTGGTTACTGATTGTTTTTTAACAAAATGATTAATAAATTTTGGGAATTTTTTATAAGGAATCGATCTGAAAGTTATTACAGAAGGTGACTTGTCAACAAAGCCTATGCTATTTATGCGTGTAACCTTGTCATTTTTTTTTAAGTTGAGTTCTTTTTTTTCAAAAGGATTGCATTCAGCAATATCAAAACTTTTTATTTCAATTCTTACTGATTGGTTTTCTTGAAGTATATTCTCAGTAAATCGTACGTTTTTACTAATTGAGTAATTAATTTTTGATGATTTAACAAATACTCCAAGACCTCTTTTTGAATATATTAAATTATCGTCTTTAAGTTCTTTTAAAGCTCTTCTTATAGTGTGTCTATTGACATTGAATTGTTTTGCATATTCATTCTCAGAATCTAACTTTTTATTAATTTTGTACTTATTTAAAACAATTTCTCTTTTGATTGAATTGTATATTTCTTTCCAAAGCAAATCTTTTGTTGTCATAAAATTTTAATAAATAATTTATTGAAATTTTTTTTAATTTTGTTACTTGTCTAGTTGTATAGTATTATGAAAAATGAATCAAGAAAACAATGGTTAAGTTATTTAGCAACAGCAGATGAAAATTATCTTATTTCGCTTTGGGACAATTTAAATATGAAAATAGAATATAATTGGTTAAGAGAACCTGAGATTGGCAGTGTTATGGTTCAAGGAAAAGTAGGCGCCACAGGTGATAATTTTAATGTTGGAGAAATAACTATAACTAGATGTTCATTAAATTTAGATAAAAAAATTCAAGGACATGGTTATGTTCAAGGTAGAAATAAATATAAATCCAAAATTGCAGCTTTGTGTGATGCATTGATGCAAACTGAAAAAAAAGAAATAATTAAAAGAAATATAATAGATAAATTAATTAAATATAAAAATAACAAAAGAAATGAAATATTATCTAAAACAGAAGCTACTAAAGTTGATTTTTTTACTTTGGTAAGAGGTGAGGATAAATAATCTATGGAAGTTGTTTCTAAAAAAAATAATTCTCAAATAAGTGCTGATTATTTTAGAAGTATTTTGTTTGCAACTTCATATCCTGGTTCGATCGAAATATTAGATAATATAAATTCGCCTTCAAACATGTTTTCAGCCAGTTGCTCTATTATAAAAACTTTTTGTGACAGTTATTCGAATATTTTTTTAGGTCGTAATATTAACAATTCAGAAACTATTGATTGGATTAAATTTAATACAGGTGCAAACATTACAGATAAAAAAAATGCAAATTTTGCAATTGGTACTTGGGATGATCTTTTACCATTAGATGAATTTAAAAAGGGGGACGAGCAAAATCCTGATCAATCGTGTACTATTATTTGCCAGTCTCAATTTGAAAAACCAAATGCCATAATTACGGGTCCTGGTATTAAAAGTTCTAAAAGTATATTTTTACCTGATAGAGAGATTATAAAAAAAAATAACCAGCAATTTCCATTAGGACTTGATTTTTATTTTGTTGATAATGATAAATTTTATTCAATACCAAGATCATTAAAAATAGGAGACCTATAAAATGTATGTATCAGTAAAAGGAGGAGAAAAGGCAATAAATAACGCACATTCATGGTTATCTGAAATAAGAAGAGGGGATGTAAATATAGCAGAACTAAATATTAAACAAATTAGTGAACAACTAACTTTAAGTGTAGATAGAGTTATGTCAGAAGGATCTTTATATGACAAAGATTTGTCTGCTCTTGCAATCAAACAGTCTAGAGGTGACTTGATTGAAGCAATTTTTCTAATGAGAGCCTATAGAACTACTTTACCTAGAATTGGTTCAAGCAAACCTATCGAAACTAACAAAATGTTATGCCTGAGAAGAATATCTGCAACATTTAAAGATATCCCAGGTAAACAAAAGTTAGGCCCAACATTTGACTACACACACCGTTTACTTGACTTCAAACTTCTTGCTGATGGTGAGTGTGAAAAAGCTAAGATTGAAAAATATGATGATAAAGAAATTCCCCATGTTTTAAGTTTTTTAAATAAAGAAGGATTAATTCAAAAAGAAATACCTAGTGGCAGAACATCTAAAGATATTACAAGAAACCCAATTAATTTTCCTTTAACAAGATCTGAACGATTGCAATCTCTTTCAAGAGGAGATGAAGGTTTTCTTCTTGGTTTAGCTTACTCAACACAGAGAGGGTATGCTAGAAACCATGCATTTGTTGGTGAATTAAGAACTGGTTACGTTGAGGTTCAATTTGAAATTCCAGAATTAGGTATAGAAATAAATATTGCTGACGTCATGTTTACTGAGTGTGAGTCAGTAAACCAATTTAAAGGTAGTAAAAAAATACCTGCTCAATTTACCCGTGGATATGGTTTAGTTTTTGGTCAATTAGATAGAAAAGCTATTTCTATGGCTTTAGTTGATAGATCAATGAGATGGAAAGAATTTGGTGAGGAGTACTTGGGTGTTGCTGCTCAAGATGAAGAATTTGTTATATCTCATTGTGATAATATTCAAGCCACAGGTTTTTTAGAACATATCAAATTACCTCATTATGTAGATTTTCAGGCGGAATTGGATTTAGTAAGAAAAATTAGAGAAGAGTATAAAAAAAATGAACAACGTACTTAAATTTAAAAATAAAAAAAATGCTTTTGCAGCTCAAGATGAAATTTATAATTTTGCTTATTTAGACGAAAATACAAAAAGAATGATAAGAAGAGCTTTGATTAAAGCTCTTTGCATACCAGGTTATCAAGTTCCATTTTCATCTAGAGAAATGCCTATGCCATACGGATGGGGAACAGGAGGGGTTCAAGTAACATCGTCATGTTTAACAACTGACGATGTGATAAAAGTTATTGATCAAGGAGCAGATGATACTACAAACGCAGTTTCAATTAGAAATTTCTTTAAAAAAACTGCTAATATTGAGACCACAGATAAAACAAGCCAAGCTTCGATAATTCAGACAAGACACAGAATTCCAGAAGAAAAGTTAAAAGAAAAACAAATACTTGTTTATCAAGTTCCAATACCAGAACCTCTTGCGTTTTTAGAACCAAGATATCAAGAAACTAAAAAAATGCATGCACTATCAGAATATGGAATTATGCATGTAAAGTTATATGAAGATATTACCAAAAATGGTCATATAGAAACAGCATATGCTTATCCAGTAAAGACAAATGGTAGATATATAATGGACCCATCACCTATTCCAAAATTTGATAACCCAAAAATGAACAATAACCCTGCTATTCAATTATTTGGAGCAGGAAGAGAGCAAAGAATTTATGCAATACCACCATATACTGAAGTAACGAGTCTTGATTTTGAGGATTATCCATTTGATCCCTCAAAGGCACCTCACAAATGTTCTATTTGTGGATCAAATGAGAGTTTTTTAGATGAAATAATTACTGATGATGAGGGTAATAGATCATTTATATGTTCAGATACAAATTATTGTAATCAAAGAATGGAAAATAATTAAATGCAACCAATTTTGTCAGTTCAAAATTTAAACAAATATTATGGTAATCAAGTGGGATGCAAAAATATGAATTTGACATTATATCCTGGGGAAGTCGTTGGTGTAGTAGGAGAATCTGGCTCAGGAAAAACAACTTTTATAAATTCCATATCAGGCAATCTAATTCCTGATAGTGGAAAAATCTTAATTGAAACAAGTAATGAAACGATTGATTTTCTAGAAATATCTGAGTCATTGAAAAGGTTATTGATAAGAACTGAATTAGCTTTTGTTCACCAAAATCCTAGAGACGGTTTAAGATTAGATGTAAGCGCTGGTGGAAATATTAGTGAAAGATTAATGTCGATTGGACAAAGAAATTATGGAAAAATTAGGCAAACTATTTTTAAATGGTTAGATAAAGTGGAAATCGATAAAAGTAGAGTAGATGATTTTCCAAGAACATTTTCTGGTGGAATGTTGCAAAGATTACAAATAGCAAAAAATTTGGTTACGAGTCCTAAAATAATTTTCATGGACGAACCAACAGGAGGTCTTGATGTTTCTGTTCAAGCAAAAATTTTAGATTTGTTAAGAAAATTAGTTAGAGAATTAAATTTATCAGTTGTAATCGTTTCTCACGATTTAGCAGTGATTAGATTGTTAGCTGATAAAATTATTGTTATGAAAAATGGAGAGGCTGTTGAGTCTGGACTTTGTGATCAGGTATTAGATGATCCGCAACATTCTTATACTCAGTTGTTAGTTAGTTCAGTATTACAGGTTTAAAAATGATTGAACTAAATAAAATTACAAAAAAATTTACACTTCATAATCAGGGCAAAACAAACATATTAGTTTTTAATAATTTGAATTTGAAAATTAATCCTGGAGAAATTGTAGCGTTAACAGGTCCATCAGGTGTTGGAAAGTCTAGTATTTTAAAAATGATTTATGGAAACTATGTTTTTCAATCAGGACAAATTAAAATTAATAATCACAACATAGATCACAAATATCCTAGAAATATTATTGAACTTAGAAAAAATATAATAGGATATGTTAGTCAATTTCTTAGAGTGATACCTCGTGTTCCTACAATTGAAATTGTTATGGAGCCCTTATTAGAAACAAATTCAGATCAAGATGAAGTTCGTGAAAAAGCTGAAAAAATTTTACTAAAACTTAATATAGATAAAAACTTATGGAATTTATCGCCACTCACTTTTTCAGGAGGAGAACAACAAAGAGTTAATGTAGCTAGGGGACTGATTAGAAATTATCCATGTTTATTACTAGATGAACCAACTGCTAGTTTAGATAGTGTTAACAAAGATATTGTTTTGAATTTTATTAATGAAAAAAAAGATAGTGGATCTTCAATAATTGGTATTTTTCATGATGAATATTCACGTAAATATTTAAATGCTAGGGAAATAGATATTACAAAAATATCAGATGCAAAATAACGGTCAGCTTATCGTAGTCGTTGGACCATCAGGATCAGGAAAAGATACTTTATTAAAAAAAGTAATTAAAAAAATTCCTAATTCCATTTTGGTAAAAAGGTACATCACTAGGAAAAAAGATATTAAAAATGAAGATCATTACAGCATATCAATTAAAAATTTTGAAGATAAGATTTTAAAAAAACATTTCTTTGTTTACTGGAAAGCTCATGGTTTTTCATACGGTATTCCATTAAAGGAAATAAAAAA
>CACFZQ010000012.1:0-26785 GCA_902570835.1 uncultured Pelagibacteraceae bacterium
TAAATGAACTTGGAAGGTTTGGATGGCTAGTTTGTTTGATATATGTAATTTGCGTTGCATTAAGATTGGCACGTTTCAATGTAAATACAGGAGGTGAACCATCTTGGAGAGATAATTTTTTTGAGGGTGTCCCATCTCCAGCTGGTGGAATTTTAGTATTAACACCACTGATATTTAGCATGTCTAGTATTGAAGTGTTTAAAATAGATTATGCAATTATTGTGCCGATATTTTTTATTGTTACTTCTTTTTTATTGATTAGTAAGTTTCCAAGCTATTCATTTAAAAAAATTGTAATTCAAAGAAAAGCTACAATATTTTTATTATTTGGAATCGTTTTATTTTTTGGATTATTATTAATCTATCCTTTTAATGTAATTTCGATTAGTGCAATGATTTATTTGACTTTGTTACCTATTAGTTTTTTACATTATCAAAAACTTAAAAAAGAAAACGAAGATGATAGTCAGATAGATGACGAAGACCAAGAAGATATTCTTTGATGAAAAAAAATGTAATTATTTCTTTAGCGGATGCAAATTATTTTGAATTATTAGATGAATTAGTAAATTCTATTAAGAGATTTGGAGAGAGCGAAAATACTGCAATTTGTATTTTAGATGCAGGCTTAACAGATGAACAAAAACAAAAGTTATCTTCAAAAGTTGATGAAATTAAATCTGCTGATTGGGATATAGAAGTTCCAAGTTTCAAAGTGAAAGGTAGAGAATGGTTGAAAAGCCAAGTATCTAGAGCTTTTTTACCAAAATATTTTCCAGGATATGTAAAATATTTGTGGATTGATGCAGATGCTTGGGTCAATTCGTGGGAGTCGATAGAACTATACTTTAAAGGATGTGAAAACAATAAACTTTCCATAGCAACATCTGCAGATAGAGCTTATGGGAGAGTTTTAAGAGCTGAATGGGTTTTTGGAAGTTTTGCAAGAATTAAATCTCAAAATTATAAACATGCAAAGTCTTCTGGTTTTTCTGAAAAAATTGCAAGAGAGGTTGCCTTAAAACCTCACCTTAATATTGGTGTCTTTGCATTAGAAGCAAACGCCAAACACTGGGACGTTTGGCAAAGTAATTTAAAAAAAGCACTTTCATCTGGAAAAATTTGGGGATCTGAACAAATTGCTATGAATATAACAATTTATTCAAACAATCTTCCAGTGGAAATTTTACCAGCGTATTGTAATTGGACACATATAAGTGGTATGAAATTTGATAAGAATAACAATACTTTAGTTGAACCTTATTTGCCAAATCATGAAATAGGAATCGTTCATTTTGCTGGGAAAAATAACGATCAAATAAGAAATGATAAAAATTTTATTTCCAAAATTGAAACTTTAGATGGAGATTTGATAGAAAAAAAACTTAGGTTTTTAAAATAATTGAAAAAAAATAAGATATCTAAAAATTGGGTTAATAAACAAAGAAGGGATATCTATGTCAGACAATCAAAAGTTGATGGATATAGAGCTCGTTCTGCTTACAAACTTATAGAGATTGACGAAAAATTTAAAATTTTTAAGGGTGGATTAACAGTTATTGACATTGGAGCAGCTCCTGGTAGCTGGTCACAATATGCAAATAAAGTAGCTAAGAATGGAAAATTAATTTCAATTGATTTAAAAAAGATGGAGCCAATTGGTTCAAGTCTTCAAATACAAGGTGATTTTACTGATGAAAGTGTTCAGGAAGAAATTAAAAATAACACAACCTCAAAAGTGGATGTTGTAATGTCAGACATGGCTGTAAATACCACAGGTATTAAAAATATCGATTCAATTCAAACAGGGGAACTTTGTAAAGAGGCAATGATATTTGCAAAAGAATTGTTAAATGAAAATGGTTATTTTATTTCTAAAATCTTTATGGGTGGAACTTTTAACGAAATAGTCGCAGAAGGTAAGAAATATTTTAAAGAAGTTAAGGTTTTTAAACCTAAATCGAGTAGAAAAGATTCTAAAGAAAGTTTTATAATTTGTAAAAAACTTAGATAGGGACTTTAAAATTAAAAGGAATCGTATATAAAAGATCATGGTTCCTATAAAAGAAGCACTTACCTTCGACGATGTTACACTAGCTCCGAAATATTCGAAAATTTTGCCATCTGAAGTAAATACATCTGTAAATTTAACAAAAAACTTAAAGCTTAAAATCCCACTATTGTCCTCTGCGATGGATACAGTTACAGAAAGCAATATGGCTATAGCCATTGGCAAAGCTGGAGGAATAGGGGTTATTCACAGAAATTTAGATATCCAAAAACAAATCTTAGAAATTAAAAAAGTTAAAAAACAAAAATTATTAGTTGGTGCAGCTGTTGGAGCATCAATTGCTGAATTTGATAGAGCAAAAGCCATTCTTAAAGAAGGGGTTGATTTAATCGTAGTAGATACTGCTCACGGACATACCAAAAAAGTAGGAGAAATAGTTAAATATATAAAAAAAATTAAAGGTAAGAATATTGCTTTATGTGCTGGAAATATTGCAACACCTGAAGCAGCAAAATTTTTGATTAAATTAGGGGTAGATATTATTAAAGTTGGGATCGGACCAGGATCAATTTGCACAACAAGGTTAGTAGCAGGAATAGGTGTTCCTCAACTAAGTGCAATTTTATCTGTAAGAAATGGACTTAAAAACAAAAATGTAAAAATAATTTCTGATGGTGGAATAAAATATTCTGGTGATTTAGCAAAAGCTTTTGCAGCTGGCGCAGATGCTGTAATGATAGGCTCTTTATTTGCAGGTACAGATGAAACACCTGGTAAACTAATAAAGAAAAATGGAAAATTATTTAAAAGTTTTAGAGGGATGGGGTCAGTAGGAGCTATGAACAAAGGTTCGGCAGATAGGTATTTTCAAACAAAGCAAAAAGATACATCTAAATATGTTCCAGAAGGAGTAGAAGGTTTTGTAAAATACAAAGGAGATGTTAGGAGTATTATATTTAAATTAATTGGTGGCCTTAAATCATCTATGGGTTATCTGGGTTCTAAAGAAATTGTGAAATTGAGAAATAAACCACAATTTGTTAAAATTACTAAAGCTGGATTTTATGAGAGTATGGTTCATAATGTGGATGTAATTAAAAATGATAGCAAATATTAATGATTAAAATTTTTAAATTAGTTTCACTGGTTGTTTTAATTGTTTCATTTCAATCAAATTCATTTTCAAAAGAAAATTTTTTTAATGAAGCAATTAAACTGTATGAAAAAGAAAAATATGAGGATGCGAGATTTCTATTTGAGCGAAATATCGTGTTTAACCCAAAGGATGCAAATTCATATTTGTATTTAGCAAAAATTTATAATCACAAGGAAGATCAAAGAAAAGAGGAATATAATTTAGAAACCACTCTATTGATTGATCCTCAAAATGAAGAAGCTATTTTAATGCTAATGAAAATTGCGCTTGAAAAATCTAATTACGATAAAGTTAAAGAATTGTCTGATACATTTGTACAAGTATGTAAGTCATTATGTGATGAAAATAATGAAATTTTAGAGTCTTTAAAAAATCTAGAACCAAGCAATGAGTCTTGATAATAGCCTTAATAAAATCTTAATTGTAGATTTTGGTTCACAATTTACTCAATTAATAGCAAGAAGAATTAGAGAGCTTGGAGTTTTTTCTGATATTGTAAGTCATAAAAAAATTAAACTTAATCAAATTAATCAAAGCATAAAAGGTATAATTTTATCAGGAGGTCCTTTAAATGTTTATCAAATTAACAAGTATTCATTTGATAAGAAGATTTTAGATTTAAATATACCTGTTCTTGGAATTTGTTTTGGACATCAAATATTATCTAAACTTAATGGTGGAAGAGTTAGGCAATCAAAACATCGTGAATTTGGATTAGCAAATGTAATTAAAAAAAATAGTAGCCTCTTAACAAATAATTTTTTTGGTGCAAAAAAATCTAAAGTAGTTTGGATGAGTCATGCTGATCAAGTATCAAAATTACCAAAAAATTTTAAAGTAATTGCTTCAAGCTCAAATTCAAAATTTGCGATTGTGGAAGATAAAATCAAAAATTATTATGGTGTCCAGTTTCATCCTGAGGTAACTCATACAGAAAACGGAAAAAAACTGATCAGTAATTTTATTTTTCTTATTTGTAAAATTAAGAGAAATTGGTCCTCAAAAGATCAAAAGAGAAAATTGATAAAAGATGTCAGAGCTCAAGTCGGAGACAATAAAGTTATTTGTGCGTTATCAGGTGGTGTAGATAGTAGTGTAGTGGCTCAGTTATTGAATAAAGCAATAGGTAAAAAACTATATTGTATTTTTGTAAACACTGGATTGCTTAGAAAAAATGAGGAAGTTCAGGTTGTTCAAACTTTTAAAAAAAGGTTAAAAATGAATTTAATCTATGTGAATGCTGAAAATGAATTTTTAAGTAAATTAAAAAATGTATCTGATCCAGAGAGAAAAAGAAAAATTATAGGAAATCTATTCATTAAAATATTTGAGAGGTATGCAAAGAAAATAAAACATGTAAAATTTTTAGCACAAGGAACTTTGTATCCAGATTTAATTGAAAGTAAGTCTGTTACTGGAAGCCAAACCTCTAAAATAAAATCTCATCACAACGTTGGTGGTTTACCTAAAAAAATGAATTTGAAATTAGTTGAGCCTTTAAAGTTTTTATTTAAAGATGAGGTAAGAAAATTAGGTTTAGAGTTAAATTTAAGTCATGAAATAATTTCAAGACATCCATTTCCTGGCCCAGGTCTGGCAATCAGAATGCCTGGCATTATTACCTATGAAAAGATAAAAATATTAAAGGAAGCTGATCATTATTTTATTCAAGCTCTTAGAGATCATGGACTTTACCATAAAATTTGGCAAGCTTACGCTGCATTACTTCCGGTTAAAACAGTAGGAGTTATGGGAGATAACAGAACATATGAATATTTATGTTTACTAAGAGCAATTACTTCTGAAGATGGAATGACCGCAGATTTTTATGAATTTAAAAAATCATTTATGCAAACTATTTCTAACAAAATTGTTAATAGCATAAGAGGAATTAATAGAGTTGTGTATGATATTACTTCTAAGCCTCCAAGCACTATTGAATTAGAGTAATTTTAATTATAAAAACACCTTATGAAATATTTACATACAATGATCAGAATTAAAGACGTAGATGAATCTTTAAGATTCTTCTGCGAAGGTCTTGGCTTAAAAGAAACAAGAAGAATGGAAAACGATAAAGGAAGATTCACTTTAATTTTTCTTGCCGCTCCCAATGATGACAAAGCAGAAATTGAGTTAACATATAATTGGGATGGAGATGAGCTAGGAGAAGGTTCAAGAAATTTTGGTCATCTTGCATATAGAGTAGATAATATTTATAAAACATGCCAAAGGTTAATGGACATGGGTTACACTATAAACAGACCACCAAGAGATGGTCACATGGCATTTGTTAGATCACCTGATAAAATTTCAATAGAGATATTACAAGAGGGAAACTTAGAGCCTAAAGAGCCATGGGCTTCAATGGAAAACACCGGCTCTTGGTAAGTCGATGAATAAAAAGATTTCAGATTTTATAAAGAAAAAAAATAAAACTAAATTAGTAACCTTAACTGCTTACTCTAAAAATATTGCTTCTGTTTTAGACAATTACTGTGATCTAATTTTAGTAGGGGATTCACTTGGATCAGTTTTATATAATTATAAATCTACTAGAGAAGTAACTTTAAATACTATGATTGAACATTCCAAGAGCGTTCGTATGGGTATTAAAAAAAGTTTAATGATTGTCGATATGCCTCATAATACTTATCGCAATTCTAAAGAGGCATTGAAAAATGCAAAATTAATTATGAAAAAAACTAACTGTGATGGTGTCAAATTAGAAGGTGGGAAGAAAATTATGAATACTATTAAAACTTTAGTTAAAAATAATATTCCTGTAATGGGCCACTTAGGGGTTTTGCCTCAGTCAGATAAAACATTTAAATTCAAAGGTAAAATACAAAGAGAAAAAGAAAATATTATGAGAGATGCAAAATTACTTGAAGAAGCTGGTTCATTTTCTATGGTCTTAGAATGTGTTCAGACATCATTAGCAAAACAAGTAACTAAAAGTGTAAGCATTCCAACAATTGGGATAGGTGCATCTAATAATTGCGATGGTCAGATTTTGGTATTTGATGATTTGATAGGTTTAAATCCAATCAAATTTAGATTTGTTAAGAAATATTCAAATATAAAAACAGAAATATCAAAAGCAGTTTCTAAATACGCAAGTGAGGTTAAAAAAAGAAAATTTCCCTCGAAAAAATATTCTTTTAATTAAAAATATTTTTTAAATTCCTCATTAATATTGAGTATTTCAAGATCTACCAAACCACCTATAATTAATTGTAAACCAACAACTAAAATAAATATTAAGCCAATGTATGCTATCCAAATATGTTTTTGAATATAATTAGCCATGTAAGTGGCTAATGCACCTGTAAGAACAACTGATAAAACTAGACCAAAAATCATATAACCAAAATATCCTTGAGCAGCAGCAACAACACCTATTACATTGTCAAAACTAATCATCAGATCAGCGAATAACACTTTACCTATACTATTTATATATGATGGTTGTTTTGTTTTTTTAACTGAAGGTTTTATGTTTTTAATTTCTACAAGATCTTTTCTTAAATCATTAACTATCCATACCAACAACAATCCACCTAAAATTTTTATAAAATAAAATTCAAATAAAAAAGTAGCAAAGATTGCAAAAAAAATTTTAAATACAAATGCTCCAATTACACCCCATAAAATAATTTGTTTTCTATTTTTAGGCACAAAATTTGATGCAATAGAACCAACTATCACAGCATTATCTGCAGTTAGGATAATGGTAATAAAAATAATTTGGATTAGAATTATGAGCTCTTCAATCAAGATTTCTAATTATTATTTTAATTTAGGGAGATTGCAATCAAAAGAATAAAAAAAAGGCGGTCAAAAAATTTGACCGCCTTAATAATTGTATTTTTATTAAATTATCTTTCAGACCAAGTAGGCATAGGATATTTTAGCTCACAAGCTGCTAACTCAAATGGATATACTGTACAGTATTTTCCATTTTGAACTTGCATCAAAATACCTCTAGTCTTCTCGTTTTGACCATCTGCACCAAATTTAATTCCTCTGTAAGGAACAATTAAAGACTCAGATGACATATCTAGATTTACTAGAGCTTGTCTGATTTTCTCAGGATCTGTTGATCCAGCATTATTAATTGCATTAGCTAAAGCCATAAAACCTGTAAATGCTCTTGCAGGCACATCTGATAGATCTCTTCCACCAGAATGTGTTTTGAACAAGTCGTTTACAGTTCCAATCATAGGAATAGTTTTTGCTAAGTCAGTATTAAAAGGAGATCTTGTGATTACACCTTCTGCTTTGCTACCCATTGTATCTATGAACTTAGGATCTGTATAACCTGCGTTTTGAGCAACTAAAAGTTTAGGATTATAATCAAGTTCTTTTGCAGTATTTAAAAACAAATATGCATCAGCTGTATAAGATGAAGGCAATAAAACATCTGGGTTTTTCGCTTTCAATCTTTGTACTTCAGAACTTAAAGTTGTTGTTTTAGCTTTGTAGCTAATTTTCTCTATTACATCATAACCTTCTTCTTTAGCCATTTTATCTTGAGTTCCACCACTATCAGAACCCCATAATGTATCTTCATGAATAATTCCTAGTGTCTTTAACTTATTGCTATTCTTTTTATTAAAGTCGTTCATGAATTCAAACATAAGCTGAGTAAACTCACCATCGTGTGGAGTAACTCTGAAGAAGTATTTAAATCCTCTTGTAGTTAATTTTGGAGAAGTAGACTCACCATTTACCCAAGGTATTCCTGCTCTCTCCGAAACTTGACTAGCAGCACCAGTTACTGATGAGTAGTAAGCTCCAAACATTGCATGAACTTTGTCAGAATTTAACATTTTCTCAGTTTCACCAACACCGATATCTGGTTTTCCACCATGGTCTCCAACAACGATAGATATTTTACCGCCGCCTAATCCTTTTAATCCTGCATCTTTTGCAAGTGGCATTCCTGGAATGTTGTGACTATTGTTGATGATATCTAATGCAGTTTTAACTGCTGCAACAGCATCTTTACCAACCTGAGCAACAGGTCCTGTAAGTGGATAAAGTACTCCAATTTTTACATTTTCTGCGTAACTAATTACTGGCGCAGATACTAATGAAAAAAAAGTAAATACTGTAAGAATTAATTTTCTCATTTTTTTTCCTCTTGTTTAATTTTTAAATGCCTAAGTTAATACTATTCAATTGATCAATTCAATGGTTTAGTTTTTTTTTTTATCAATGCTTAAGAAGTATTTGTTTAATATATACATTCTTTATATATACTTTAAAAATAAACCAAATGACTTCTGAAATTATAATTCAAGCTATAGTCACAGGATTAATGATGGGATTAATCTACGCATTAATAGCAGCAGGTTTAAGTTTAATTTTCGGTTTGATGGAAATTGTAAACTTTGCTCATGGAGAGCATTTAATGTTGTCAATGTTCTCATCATTTTGGCTTTGGTCTTTATTTGGTTTAGATCCATTATTTTCAATACCAATAACTATACTTCTGTTAGCTTTTTGTGGGATCATTACTCATTACTTTTTAATTCGATATATACTAAAAGCAAAAATGCTTATCCAAATTTGTGCAACATTTGGTTTGTCTATTTTTATTAGGTCAATCGCTCAATTATTATGGACACCAGACTTTAGAAATGTTGACAAACCTTTATTGGAAGGACGTATTGAAATTGGATCTGTATTTATTGGTCAGCCCCAACTCTATGCAAGTCTTGTTTGTTTGGTTGCTTTTTTTGGTTTGTATTGGTTTGTAACAAAAACAGAAACTGGATTAGCTCTTCAAGCAACAGCACAAGATAGACATGCAGCTGAAATTTTAGGAATTCCATCAAATAAAATGTTTGCAATAGGCTGGGCGATTGGACTTGGTTGTGTAGGTGTAGCAGGTGGTATGATGGCGAACTATTTTTTTATTTTTACTGATGTTGGTATTAATTTTGCGTTATTTGCTTTTGTTGCTGTGGCTCTAGGAGGTTTTGGAAGTATCATTGGATGTTTGTATGCCGGAATAATTATAGGATTAGTAGAATCTCTAGGTGGTTTACTAATCGATCCTTCATTTAAACTTTTATATGTATTTGCAATTTATCTCTTGGTTGTGATTTATAAACCTCAAGGTCTGTTTGGTAGGTATTAATGGATAGTAAATTAGTAATTGCAAAATCAGAACCAATTTGGAATACAAATAATAGAGTAATATCAATTATTACTGGATTAATAATTCTTTTGTTTGCGCTTCCGTTATTTGGAATGAATTCTTTTTACCTCCATCTATTTATTATGATTTTTATGCATGCAGTTATGGCTCAGTCTTGGAATGTAATCGCAGGTTTTTCTGGTCAAATTAGTTTAGGTCATGGAGCATTTTTTGGAATAGGCGCCTATGCAACTTCATTTTTTTATATGGAGTACGGAATAACACCTTGGATCAGTATATTTTTTGGTATGTTTGTTTCTGCAATTTTTGCTGTCTTAATTGGTATTCCAATGCTTAGATTAAGTGGGCACTATTTTGCAATTGCTACTTTATTAATCGGGATAAGTTTCCAAGTAGTTTTTCAAAGATGGGATTTAGTAGGAGCTGCATCAGGATTATGGGTGACAATGACGCCAGAAGATTCATGGTCTGCATTGCAGTTTCATAGCAGTAAAGCTCCTTACTATTATGTATTTTTAATATTCTTTTTAATTACATTCTTTTTAGTTTGGTTACTAAGTAGATCAAAACTAGGTTACAGATTAAGAGCAGTTAGAGATGATCCACAAGCAGCCTTAAGTTTATGCATCAATGTTTCAAATTATAAAATTATAGCTTATGTTATTTCAGCAATGATCATGGCTCCAATGGGTAGTTTGTTTGCTCAATATATTTTAATTATTGATCCAGATAGAGTTTTTAATATTGAGATATCAATCATAGTTTTATTAATCACAGTGCTTGGTGGAATTGGAAATGTTTGGGGTCCAATTATAGGAGCTGCAATACTTGTACCAATTTCAGAATATTCAAGAATTTATTTAGGAGGTACAGGTGGTGCTGTTGATTTAATTTTTTATGGTTTGATTTTAATGATTATTTGTATCTTTAGACCTAATGGTCTGATCTCATTTATTCCTAAAGATATTTTAGAAAGAAAAAAACAACGATGAAAATATTAACAGTCGAAAATCTTAGTAAATCTTTTGGAGGTATCCATGCAAATAGAGATATTTCTTTTGATGTTGAGGAAGGGTCAATTTTAGGAGTGATAGGACCTAATGGTGCTGGTAAATCTACTTTATTTGATTTGATTACTGGTTTTACAAAACCAGATACTGGAAAAGTAAAATTTTTTGATAAAAATATTTTTGGAATTAGTCCTGATAAAATTAGTAATCTTGGAGTAGGGAGAACTTTTCAAAAACTAAAACCTTTCGCAGATCAAACATTACTTGAAAATGTTATGATAGGAGCGTTTGTTAAAGAAAAAGATATTAAAAGAGCAAGAGATAGGGCCTTAGAGATTATTGACTTTGTAGATCTGATTGAGAAAAGGCATCACTTTGCAAAAGAGTTATCAACCGGACAAAGGAAAAGATTAGAAATGGCTAGAGCTATGGCTATTGATCCCAAATTACTTTTGATGGACGAAGTAACAGGAGGTGTGGATCAAAAGACTACCCCAGGACTTGTTGAACTTGTTAAAAAATTAAAAAGGACAGGAGTAACCATTATTACAATTGAACATAACATAAATATTATCATGGAAATTTCTGACAATGTTCTTGCATTAGATCAAGGAAAAAGAATTGCATTTGGAGAACCAAAAAAAATTCAAAATAATAAAGAAGTAATAGATGCTTACCTAGGAACATTTGATGCTGCTTAATGTAAAAAATATTGATGTTTTGTATGATGATTTCCAGGTTATCTGGGACGTTTCAATTAATGTAAATAAAGCCGAAATGGTTGCACTTTTAGGACCAAATGGATCTGGCAAAAGTACAGTGTTAAATACTATTAGTAATCTAGTAGAACATAAAAAGGGTTCCATCACTTTTGACAATACTTTAATTTCAAACATTCCAACTTATAAAAGAACTGAATTGGGTATTTCACATGTGCTTGAAAGAAGAAGGGTATTTCCTCATCTTACCGTTAAACAAAATCTTTTATTGGGTGCATGGCATCCAAAAGCAAAAGAAGAGTTAACAAATTCACTAAACAAAGTTTATAAAATATTTCCAAAGCTAGAAACTAGATCAGATCAATTGGCAAAAACTATGTCTGGTGGTGAGCAACAAATGTTAGCCATAGCAAGAGGAATGATGGGTTTACCTAAACTTTTAATGGTCGATGAACCTTTTTTAGGTTTGTCACCAATGGTTATGAAAGACTTAATTAAGATATTTAAAAATATTGTTACAGAAGGTATTTCAATTTTATTTGTAGAGCAAAATGTAAGATTAGCTCTCAGTATGGCGAATAGAGGCTATGTTTTAGAAAGTGGCAGATTAGTCATTGATGGTAAATCAGAAGATTTAATTGATAATGAGAGAGTAACTAAAGTTTTTTTAGGAAATTAACTAAAAAGCAGCAAGATCGTTATTTAGTTTATCAGTAATAAGCATTTTACCTGGACTGTGAGTGATACAAAAATCAGGTTTCGAATTTTCTAAAACAGATTGAGGCGTAACACCACATGCCCAAAATACAGGAATTTCATTGTTCTTTATTGCTCTAGGTGGATCACCATATTCAGGTTTCATTATATCTTTGATTCCTATTTCGTCTGGATTACCAACATGTACTGGTGCACCATGCACAGCTGGAAATCTTGAACTAATTTGAATTGATCTTATTGTATCCTTTGAACTTAATGGTCTCATAGACACAACTAGTTTTCCAGAAAACTGTCCCGCAGGTTCACAGTCTATTGAAGTTTTATACATTGGGACAATAGTGTTGTTTTCTATGTGTTGAATTGGAATACCAGCCTCAATTAAAGGTAGCTCAAAGGACATTGAACATCCAAGAACAAAAGTTGTTAGTTCTTCATTCCAATATTTTTTTATATCATATGGTTCGTCAATTAATTTTCCTTTTTCCCATACTCTATATTGAGGAACGTCAGTTCTAATATCAATATCACCAAGATCTTTTAATGAAGGATCTCCTTTTGTGCCAAATCCAATTAATGGACAAGGTTTTGGATTTTTTTGACAGAAAGAAGCAAAGTCCATTGCATATTTGCTTGGTAATATGCAAAGATTTCCTTGAACATACTTGTTAGCAGCACCTGCTGTTTGTTCTTTGTAATTATTTTCTCTTATAACTTTTCTTGCTTCTAACGGATCTTGAATATCTAGCATTAAATTAGTATTTAGATTTCTTTGTTCCTACGATTATTTCTTTTAACTCGTTATATTCTTCACAGTTACAAGTTTCTAATACTTTAAGTCTTTCTTTAGCTAAATCCATTCTATTTGTAGCAACATATAACTCACCTAAATACTCATTTATTCCAATATGGTCTGGTTTAATCGCTAGACCTTGAAGATAATATTTTTCTCCATTCTCATAATCGCCAAGTTTTCTAGTCGTAAAACCAAGATAGTTTAAAGTATCTGCTTGAAGAGGCTTTTCTTTATTTGATTTAAGAAGAAGCTTCTGAGCTTTTTCATATCTCTTTTTAGCTTTTTCTAATTTGCCTTTCATTTCATATTTTTTTGCAAATTTGATTGATTGCACTGCTTTATCATAGTCTGACTTTACTTTTTTTGGTGTTGAGTCAGATCCTGCAGAAAAAGAATTTGTTGTTAGTAAAACTAAAAACAAAGTAATTAATAAATTTTTCATCATTATAAAAATTTCTCCATTTGGCTTAAAGGTTTTAAATTAAGTCCATTTTCAATTAAATTTTCTCTAATTGATCTTGCTGTAGCAAGTGAACTCTCATTATCTCCATGTATGCACACGGAGTCTATTTCGCAAGATATTTGCTTTCCACTGTGACAATTCAGTGCCTGATTTTTTACCATACTTAATACATGTTTTTTAGCTTCTTCAGGATCAGTAATTAAAGCATGTGGTTTTTTTCTAGAAACTAAATTTCCATCATCTTCATAGGTTCTATCTGCAAAGATTTCACAAGCAATTTTCATATCTAATTTTTTAGCTGCTTCTTCCATTTTAGAGCCAGTAGGAACTAGATAGATCAAATCTTTATTTATTTCATTGATCGCTTTTGCCAATGTAGTTGCTAGATCAATATCCTCACATGCCATATTATTTAATGCTCCATGTGGTTTTATATGAGTAACATTTTCCCCATGATCTTGAGCAATCTTTTGTAAAATTTCATATTGGTCAATAATTAATTTTCTAACTTCTTCAGGTGCAAGGTTCATTCTTTGTCTTCCAAAATTTTCTGGGTCATTGAATGATGGATGAGCACCAATGCTTACACCGTTTTTTTTTGATATTTGAACCACTTGGTCCATAGATTCCTCATCACCAGCATGAAATCCACATGCAACGTTAGCAGAATTTACTATATCGAGTAAATCTGGATCATATTTATTAGAATGGTGTTTTGATTTTTCACCCAAATCACAATTGATATTAATTTCCATAGTTCTAATTGTTGAAGTATAACATGCCATGATAAAAAATATATCAAATCTTGGTGACGCAGCTGTTTATTGTGATTTTGGTGTAGAGGTAAATAAATCAGTTAACTCTGAAGTAATAAAATATTTTAAAGCTTTAAAAAAAGAGAATGTTGAAAGTATAAATAATCTTACTCCTTCTTATAATAAATTAATAGTTTCTTACGACCTTAGAAAAACAAACTTTAAAGAAGTTAAAAAAATAATTGAAAATTTAAATGTTAATGAAACTCAAGATAACAATAATACTAAAATAGAAATTCCAGTTTGTTGTGATGATCAATTTTCTCTTGATATAAAAAGATTAGAAGAAAAATTAAATATGAAGCGAGATAAAATTTTAGAAAATTTTTTTAGTAAGGAATATTTTTGTTATATGACAGGATTTATTGCTGGTATGCCTTTTTTAGGTGATTTAGATGAAAATATGAGAGTACCAAGATTAGAAACACCAAGAGTAAAAGTTCCAAAAGGATCAGTCGCTTTAACTGAACAATTTACAAATATTTATACGTTTGAAAGTCCTGGAGGATGGAACATACTTGGCAATACACCTGTAGATGTTTTTGATAATTCAAAAGAGGTAGAGCCAAATTTAATAAATCCTGGCGATATAGTAGTTTTTAAACAAATAAATCTTGAAGATTATAACAGCTATAATGACAAATAATTTCGAATTTTTAAGAGCCGGAGTAAACACAACTTTTCAAGATCTAGGAAGAAACAATCTGTATCATATTGGAATTCCATTTAGTGGAGCAATGGATAATAGAAATTATAGTTTATCTAACAAGCTGGCAGGTAATAAATTAAATTCACCAGTGATAGAATTTGCATATCAAGGACCACATTTAAAATATTCCGGAGATAAAATTAATATTGCAGTTACTGGTGATGTGGTTTTTAAAATTATTAAAAGTGGTACAGAAATTGATGGTAATTGTTATGAGAGTTATCAAATTGAAAGTGGAGATGAAATTAATCTAATCTCAACAAATAAATCAGTTTATGGATATTTAGCAGTTGGTGGAGAATTAGATTTAAAATTTCAATGGAATAGTTGCTCTATAAATACCAAGGCAAATATTGGATCAAATAATGGAAAAAAATTAGAGAACGGTCAAAAAATAAATATCCTAAATATAAATTCAGACCAAAGTAAAAAAAAGACTAATTATATAAACTCTAAAGTTGAAAATATCAGAGTAATAAAAGGACCAAACTTTGATTATTTTTCTGAAGAAGGAAAAAATATATTTTTTGAAAATGAATTTTATGTATCAAAACTTTCAGACAGAATGGGAATGAGGTTAGAGGGTCCAAAAATCGAAAATATTGTAAATACTAATATTAAATCAGAAGGATTGTTAAAAGGTGTCATCCAAATACCTGCAGATGGAAACCCAATTATTATGCTTTCAGATCACGGTACTATTGGAGGGTACCCAAAAATTGGTGTGGTAGCTAGTGTTGATTATGATCGATTGGTTCAAATATCACCTGGCTCAAAAATCAAATTTAAAGAGATAAATTTATCAGATGCAGAAACTTTATTTAAATTGTATGAGATGGATACTCATAACTTACTCAATCAAATATAATGAATATTATTAGAAAACTTCCAGGACCTTTTTTAATTTTCTTAGGTGCGTGCAGTCTCAGTTTTGGAGGTTTGATTGTAAAATCATTTGAAGGTGCAACTCTATGGCAAATCTTATTTTGGAGAACAGTATTTTTCTTAATTGTTATTAGCTTGTACTTAGCTTTAACTTATAAAAAACAAGTATTTAGATCTTTTTATAATTTAGGATTTCCAGGTTTCTTTGGTGGATTTATTTTATCACTTGGTTTTAGTGGTTATGTATTTGCGATGTATAACACAACAGTTGCTAATGCTAATTTTATTATTCAAACTCAAACAATATTTTTAGCAGTATTTGGTTATTTTTTTTTAAAAGAAAAAATTTCAGCAATCACTCTTACTTCAATAATTCTTGCAATTTCAGGAATACTTTTAATGGTTGGAAGTTCTTTATCTCCAGGTCAAATGTCCGGGAATATTGCAGCTTTCATAATGCCAATATCATTTGCTACATTAATTTTAGTAGTAAGAAAATATCCAAATGTTGATATGGTTCCTGCTCAATTTGTTGCAGGTATTTTTGCATTGTTAATCGGTTATCTAATGTCAGAAAAAATAATGATATCTACTAATGATATCTTCTTAGGATTTTTAGCTGGGTTTTTACAATTAGGATTAGGTTTTATATTTATTACTATTGGTGCTCAACGAACACCATCAGCAATGGTTGGAATCATAATGTTAACAGAAGCTGTACTTGGTCCCTTATGGGCGTGGTTGTTTATAAATGAACAGCCACCGTTCATAGTAATTATTGGAGGATCAATAGTTATTTTTGCAGTTTTACTTCAATTTTACAATTTATATACCTCAGAGAAAAAAGCGATCTAATAACATTTGACATTAAACAGTATTTATTAGAGTATTTGTCAACGGGAGAGATCACAAAGTTTGTGACACCGAAGGAGCAACCACCCAGGAAACTCTCAGGTAAAAGGACCGTATTATATTAACTCTGGAAAGAGATTGAGTTCTCGCCGAAGGAGTAAAACTCTCAGGCAAAAATACAGATGGGTACGACAGAGTTAGTATGGGTAAAAAAACATCATTAAATAAACTTCATCAAGATAATCAAGCTAAATTTGTAGAATTTGCTGGATATGAAATGCCCATACAATACAGCAAAGGAATTGTTGAAGAGCATAAATTCACAAGATCAAATGCAGGTATTTTTGATGTTTCTCATATGGGTCAATTATTTATTCATGGTGGAGAGGATTTAACTGCTGATCTTGAAAAAATTTTCCCACTAGATTTAAAAAATTTGAAACAAAACTGTTCTAAATATAGTTTTTTAATGAACGATAGTGCTGGAATTCACGATGATTTGATAATCACTAAAATTGAAAAAGGGTATTTAATTATTTTAAACGCAGCTTGCAAAGATAATGATTTTAAAATTTTATCAAATTTACTGAACAGTAAATATGAAATGTTTCTTGATGATCAACGAGCATTAATTGCAATCCAGGGTCCAAAGTCAGTTGAGATTTTAAATGACATAATAGAAGGTGTTGAAAAACTTAATTTTATGAATGGGAACTGGTTTGATTATAAAGATCAAAAAGTTTTTGTTACAAGGTCTGGTTATACTGGAGAGGATGGTTTTGAAGTATCTATTAATAACGATTTAGCTGAGGGAGTTACTCAAATTTTGATAGAAAAAGGAGCACAACTTATAGGACTTGGGGCAAGAGATACCTTGAGATTAGAAGCTGGATTGTGCTTATATGGACATGAACTTGATACTGAAAAAACACCAATTGAAGCAAACTTAAAGTGGGCGATTTCTAAAGAGAGAATTTCAAATGGTGGATTTATTGGTTCTGATAAAATTATGAGTGAAATACAAGAAGGTACTTCTAAAATTAGAGTTGGGATCAAGCCAGAGGGCAGGTTGATTGCTAGAGAAAAAACTAAAATCTTTGATGAGTCAGAAAAACTTATTGGCGAGGTTACCAGTGGAACTTTTGGTCCAAGTGTAAATGGTCCAATAGCAATGGGCTACATTTATAAGGAGTTTTCTAAAGTTGATACAAAAATTTTACTAGAAGTAAGAGGAAAAAAACATCCTGCAAGTGTTTGTGGGTTACCATTTTATAAAAAAAGTTACGTGAAAGGAGTAAACTAATGAGTGAAGTTAAATTTTCAAAAGAACACGAGTGGATTACAGTGGAAGGCGATGTTGCTACCGTTGGAATTACAAAACATGCAACAGAAATGTTGGGAGATATTGTTTTTACTGAGTTACCTGAAAAAGGTTCGAATGTTGAAAAAGATGGTACAGCAGGGGTTGTTGAGTCAACTAAAGCTGCAAGTGATGTTTATACTCCAGTAAGTGGTGAAGTAGTAGATACCAACCAAACTATAGTAGATGATCCTGCTAAGATTAACGAAGACCCTGAGGGATCAGCTTGGTTTTTTAAACTTAAATTGAAAGATAGTTCAGAAATGGACAGCTTAATGAACAAAGAAGAATATGATAAATTTGCAAAGGAGAGTGCTAGCTAATGTTACATAACTCACAAAAAGATTTTTTAAAAAGACACATTGGGCCTTCAGAAGAAGATCAAAATAAAATGCTGAAGGAACTCAATTATAATTCATTAGATGATTTAATAAAAAGTACAGTTCCAGAAAAGATACAATTGAAAGATGGATTAAATATAGGAGAGTCTAATTCTGAGTATGAAGCATTAAGAAAATTGAAAGCAATTTCAAAAAAAAATCAAATTTATTCGAATTTTATTGGTATGGGTTACTATGGAACTTACACTCCATATGTAATTTTAAGAAATATTTTAGAAAATCCAGGCTGGTATACTTCTTATACTCCTTATCAGCCTGAAGTAGCACAAGGTAGATTGGAAATGCTTCTAAACTTCCAACAAATGATTGTTGATTTCACAGGTATGGATATTGCAAACGCATCTTTGCTTGATGAAGGAACAGCAGCTGCAGAAGCTATGGGATTAAGTCATAGATTAAACAAAAAAGATAGTAATTTAGTTTTTGTTTCAGAAAATTGTCACCCACAAACAATTGATGTGATTCAAACAAGAGCAGAACCAATGGGATTAAAAGTACTTGTTGGTAATGAGGACAAAGTATTAGATCAACTAAAAGAAGACTTGGTTTGTGGAATTCTTCAATATCCTGGAACATTAGGAGACATCAAAGATCCAAGTGAAGCGATCAGCAAAATACATAAAAAAAATGGAAAAGCTGTATTAGTTTCTGATTTATTAGCTTTAGCGCTACTTAAAACACCAAGAGAATTAGGTGCTGATATTGCAGTTGGAAGTTCTCAAAGATTTGGAATTCCAATGGGTTATGGTGGTCCTCATGCAGCTTTCTTTGCAACTAAAGACGAGTTTAAAAGATCAATGCCAGGAAGAATTATAGGTGTATCTGTTGATAGACATGGGAATAAAGCTTACAGATTATCGCTTCAAACAAGAGAACAACATATCAGAAGAGATAAAGCGACAAGTAATATTTGTACTGCTCAAGCATTATTAGCAATTGTTTCAGCTGCATATGCTATTTATCACGGTCCAGATGGAATAAAAACCATAGCAGAAAGAGTTTCTCAATTAGCGAAAAATTTTGCAGATAAATTGAAACAATCTGGATATGAAATTTATTCAGATCATTTCTTTGATACAGTTACAATTGTAACAAAAGATAAAACTGATCAAATCTATAAAAATGCTTTAGATCAAAGAGTAAATATTAGAAGAGTAAATTCTGAAATGTTGGCAGTTTCTTTTGATGAAAAAAAAAATGTTTATAGAGTAAATCAATTGTTGAAAATTTTTAATGCAGCTGAGTCGATTAAAAAAGAAGATCCGACAGTAAGTTTACCCAATTTACCAAAAAATTTACTGAGAACTTCAAAATATTTAGAACATCCTGTTTTTAATTCATATCATTCAGAAACTGAGATGCTTAGATATTTAAAAAAATTAGAGGATAAAGATATAGCTCTTAACAGAACAATGATTGCACTTGGTTCATGTACTATGAAATTAAATGCTACTGCAGAAATGATACCTATTTCGTGGAGAGAGTTGGCTGAACCTCATCCGTTTGTACCAGTAGAACAGATGGAAGGTTATAGAGCTTTATTTACTGATCTTAAAAATTGGCTAAGATCAATAACTGGTTTTAGTGGTGTTTCACTTCAACCAAATGCAGGTGCTCAAGGAGAGTACGCAGGACTAATGGTAATTAGAAAATACCATTTAGATAGGGGAGAAGAAAATAGAAATATATGTTTAATTCCAAGCTCAGCACATGGAACAAATCCTGCAAGTGCACAAATGGTTGGAATGAAAGTTGTAGTTGTTGATTGTGATAAAGAAGGAAATGTTGATTTTGAAGATTTGAAGAAAAAAGCAGAAGCACATTCTGAAAATCTTGGAGCATTAATGGTTACATATCCGTCTACTCACGGTGTATTTGAAGAAAAAATTACAGACATTTGTGAACTGATACACAAACATGGTGGTCAAGTTTATATGGATGGTGCAAACTTAAACGCACTTGTTGGTATTGCAAGACCTGGAAATTTTGGTCCTGATGTTTGCCATATAAACTTACATAAAACATTCTGTATTCCACATGGTGGTGGAGGACCAGGAATGGGGCCGATTGCATGTAAAAGACATTTGCAAGTTTATTTGCCTAATCATCCAGTTGTTAAAGATTGTGGTCCTGCTACAGGAATAGGAGCAGTTTCAGCAGCCCCTTGGGGAAGCTCAAGTATTTTATCAATTTCTTGGATGTATATTAAAATGATGGGTTCTGAAGGTTTAAAACTAGCTACGCAAGTAGCCATTTTAAACGCAAATTATATAGCTCATAGACTTAAAGATCATTTCCCAATTTTGTATAAAGGTTCAAATGGAAATGTTGCTCATGAATGTATTATAGATATTCGATCAATTAAGAGTGAGATAGGTATCACCGAGGAAGATATCGCTAAAAGATTGATCGATTATGGTTTCCACGCACCTACAATGTCTTGGCCAGTTGCAGGAACTATGATGATAGAGCCAACAGAGAGCGAGAGCTTATCTGAGCTTGATAGATTTTGTGATACTTTAATTAATATCAAATCTGAAATAGATATGATTAAGTCAGGTGAGTTTGATAAAGTAGACAATCCTATTAAAAACGCTCCTCATACAGACATAGAACTTGCTTCAGATGATTGGGATCATAAATATACAAGAGAGCAAGCTGCTTATCCAGCTAAGTTCTTAAAAACAAATAAATTTTGGCCACCAGTTGCAAGAGTGGACAATGTTTATGGAGATAAGAATATTTTTTGTACTTGTCCAAGTATTGATGAGTTTAATGAAGACGCGGCTTAACCATTAATGAAAATTGCCGTAGTTGGTTCTGGTATATCAGGCTTAAGTGCTGCATATTATTTATCAAAAAAACATAATGTAGATCTTTTTGAGAAAGAAGATCATTTTGGTGGCCATTCTCATACAATAGATTTAATTTTTGATGAAAAGAAAGTATCTGTAGATATTGGTTTTATTGTATTTAATTTTCAAACTTATCCAAATTTAATTAATTTTTTTAAAGAAAATGATGTTCAAATTGAAAAAAGTGACATGTCATTTTCTGTATCAGTAGCAAATACAAGCTTTGAATATTGTGGAAAGGGTTTGAATGGAATTTTTTCCAATAGATCTAACTTGTTTAATCCTAATTTTTTAAAAATGTTTTTTGATATCATCAAATTTTATAAAAACAGTGATCAAATAAGTGTTACAGATCAAAAACTAACTTTAGGTGAATATTTAGAAAACCACAAACTATCAAAAACGTTTATTGATTACCATATCATCCCAATGGTATCTGCAATCTGGTCGATGCCACCTTATGAAGCAAGTAAGATGCCAATAACATTCTTTTTAAAATTTTTTCAAAATCATGGGCTCTTTAAACTAAAAAATAGACCTCAGTGGTATACAGTAACTAACAGAAGCAGAACTTATGTGAATAAAGTAATTTCAAAGATAAGTGGTGAATATTTTAAAAATTATAAAATTAAAAAAATTATAAGAAAGTCAAAAGGGTTAGATTTATATTATGGTGGTGAAAGTGAATTTTTTGATTACGATAAAATTGTAATAGCAGCTCACGCTGATGAAGCTTTGAAGTTGATCGATAATCCCACTGAAGAAGAGACAAAAATTTTATCTAATTTTAGTTATAAGGAAAATATTGCATATATTCATACAGACAAAAGAGCGATGCCAAAAAATAAAAAGGCATGGTCCTCATGGAATTCATCAATCAATGACAAGGATTTAGAAAAAAACTCTATTACTTATTGGTTAAACCTTTTACAAAACCTTAAATGTGATCAGGACATTTTTTTAACTCTTAATCCATATTTTGAAATTGATCAGAGTAAAATACTTAAAATAGTTAAATTTACTCATCCTTATTATGATCAACAAGCATTAGATGCTCAATCTGAACTATCTAGTTTGCAAAATAAAAAAGATTTACTTTTTTGTGGGAGTTATTTTGGTTACGGTTTTCATGAAGATGGAATAAAATCATCGATTGAAATGCTAAAATACCTAAATGACTAATTCATGCATATATAACGGGAAAGTAATCCATAAACGCTTTAAACCTAAAGAGCATTATTTTAAGTATAGCGTTTTCTCACTTTTAATTGATTTATCTGAATTAAGAAAAATAGATCAAGAGATAAGCTTCTTTTCATTGAATAAGTTCAATTTAATTAGTTTTCATGAAAAGGATCATGGTGAACGTGACGGGTCTTCTCTTGAAGAGTGGGTAAATAAAAATTTAGAACAAAATAAAATAGATACTACAGATATTAAAATTAAGCTTCTCTGTTATCCAAGAATTTTTGGTTATGTATTTAATCCTTTAAGTATCTTTTTCGTTTACAATCAAAATGATAAATTAATATCTATATTATATGAGGTGAAAAATACATTTGGTGAGCAACATACTTATGTTTTTAGAGTAAATAGTGAAAATAAATTAATTCAAAATAATTGTTCTAAAAAATTTCATGTTTCACCTTTTATTGAAATGAATTGTAAGTATTTCTTTAGAATTCTTAATCCTGATGAAAAACTTTCTGTAATCATTGATCAATACGATCAAGAGGGAAAAATTTTATTTGCATCTCAGGATGGTAAAAAAACTGATTTAAATAGCAACCAATTATTAAAGTCTTATTTAAAACATCCTCTAATGACCATTAAAATAATTTCAGCAATCCATTTTGAAGCATTTAAATTATGGATGAAAGGAATTAAAATTATAAAAAAAAAAATAAAAATAAGAAACAATATGACGGTAGAAAATTAATGTTATTAAACAAAGCTGCAGATAAATTAGTTTTTAAATTTTTAAGTAAAATTAAAAATGGATACCTTGAGATTACAACCTATGAAGGTTCGATATTAAAGTTTGGTAACCCCGATCAATCCTTAAAGGCAAATATTAAGATAAAAAATCCAAATTTTAATTATAATTTAATTAGAGGTGGAAGCATTGGTTTTGCTGAAAGTTATATGAGAGGTGAATTTGAAACTGATAATCTTTCAGATCTAATTGAGTTAACAGCTAGAAATATTCAAGTGGTATATAAATTCTCAGGTTTGCTTGATCTGCCTGTAATTAATTTTATAAAAAATAAAATAATCAAAAATACAAAAAGTCGAAGTAAGGAAAATATTGCAAAACATTATGATCTCGGAAATGATTTCTTTTCGTTGTGGCTAGATAATACTTTAACTTACTCAAGTGCAATCTTTGATGATAGTTCAAAAAATTTAAGTGTTGCGCAAAATAATAAATACCAAAAATTAATTGATCTAATCAAACCAAGTACTGGTGATAAAGTATTAGAGATTGGATGTGGGTGGGGTGGTTTTGCAGAATATTTAGGTAAGAAATATGATGTGAAATTAGACTGTATTACTATTTCTAAAAAACAATTCGAATACGCAAAAGAGAGAATTCAAAAATGTGGTCTAAATGAAAAAGTAAATATTGAGATTAAAGATTACCGAGATATTCAAGGAAAATATAATTCGATCGCTTCAATTGAAATGATTGAAGCAGTTGGGCAAAATTATTTAGAGAGTTATTTTAAAACAATTAAGGATAATTTATCGAATGGCGGAAAGGTGGCAATTCAAGCAATAACCATTGATGATAGTTTGTTTGATAGATACAAAAATAAACAAGATTTTATTCAAAAATATATTTTCCCAGGAGGATTTCTTCCTAACAAAAATAGCATTAATAGATACGTTTCAGATAATGGGTTAACAATTAATTCATACATTTCATATGCAGATCATTATGCAGAAACATTGGCTATATGGAGAGAAGAGTTTTTAAGAAAGTGGGAACAAATTAAAAATCAAGGATTTGATCTGACCTTTAAAAGAATGTGGGAATTTTACCTATCTTATTGTGAAGCTGGATTTAAATCTAAAAATATTGATTTGATTCAATTTTCAATGCAGAATAAATAACAGTAATAATATGAAAATAATTAAATCAATTTCGTTGATAATTTTGGCATTCTTAATTACAAGTTGCTCAAATAATAGCGCTATGAAACCAGAAGATTTTAAAAATAAAGAACCCAGATTAATTATTGAAGAATATCTGTCAGGAAACGTTAAAGCTTGGGGTGTTTTACAAAATCGATCAGGAAAAGTTACAAGACAATTCTCAGCTGATTTAGACGGAACATGGGATGGTAAACAGTTAATTTTAAAAGAAAAATTTAGTTGGGATGATGGTGAGGTTCAAGACAGAGAGTGGACAATTACTAAAATAGATGAACATAATTATGAAGGTACAGCAGGGGACGTTGTTGGAAAAGCAATAGGATATTCATACGGACCTGCGTTTAAATTTGAGTATGTTTTGTTAGTTCCAGTCAAAGGCAAAGAATTAAAAATTACTTTTGATGATTGGATCTTTAAGCAAGATGAAAGAGTTGCAATCAACAGAGCAACGATGACTAAGTTTGGATTTAAAGTAGCTGAATTAACAGTTGTATTTGTTAAGGATTAACGATTTACATACTTTGATATTAAATAATTATAAATTTTGTTAGGTAATATTTGGATTAATTTATAGATTAACTTTATTTGGTAGGGAAAAATAATCTCAAAATTATTATTTTTAGTTAATCCATCGAAAATTTCATTTGCAGCATATTTTGTTGATTTTAAAAAGGGCATTTTAAACTCATTCTTATCTGTTAAAGCTGTTTTAATAAAACCAGGGGTAATTAGTGTAACTTTAATATTAAATTTTTTAAAATCAAAATAAATTCCTTGTGTAAAATTATTTAGTGCTGCTTTAGAAGGAGTGTAGCCTGAAGATTTTGGTAATCCTCTATAACCAACTGGTGATGAAACAATTGCAATATGACCATTATTTTTTGTTTTATAATATTTTTCAACTGCACTTACACAATTAATTACTCCAATAAAATTTACTTCCATTACATGTTTGATATTTTCGACGTTTAATTCTTTTTCTGATTTTCTCTCGTAAGTACCAGAACTGAATATACAAAGGTTAACATTTCCATGATCGTTGATAATGTTATTGAAAACTTCTTTCGCATTTACTGCGCTGGTTACATCTAATGGATATGAATAAATGTTTTCATTTTTTGATAGTTCATTTAATAATTCAGTTCTCCTTGCAGAAATAATGACCTTCCATCCCTCCGCAGCAAATTTCATTGCTGTTCCTTTACCAATTCCACTGCTAGCTCCTGTTATCCAAATAGTTTTTTTACTCATTTTTTGTTATGTATAAACATTATGTTAAAAAACAAAATTGTAACATTTATATTATTTCTTATCATTACATTTTCAGCTTCATTAATTGGAGGATTAGCCACAGTCACTTTTAAGGAACCTTGGTATTCTTTATTAAATAAACCTTTTTTTAATCCACCAGATTGGGTCTTTGGTCCAGTATGGACAATTTTATATTTGTTTATGACAATTTCCATATGGGGGTATTGGCATTCTAAAAATAGAGAGATGAATACAATTTATATTTATTTTATTCATTTAGTTTTCAATGCAACTTGGAGTATAGTTTTTTTTGTATTTCACAACATGGTTTTAGCTTTATTAGTATTAGTTGTGTTAATTGCATTCATTATTAATTTAATCATAAGATATAGACGCGTCACAATGATGAGCTCGTATTTAATGATTCCATATTTACTTTGGTGTTTCTTTGCTCTAATTTTAAATACAAGTTTGATAATATTGAATTAATTATGGATGATGTTGTTGTAGTTGGTGGTGGAATTATTGGAGCGGCAACTGCCTATTTTCTCTCAAAAGAAGGAAGAAAAGTTAAAGTTATTGAAAGAGATCCAACTTACAAAACAGCTTCATTTCCTTTGTCTTTAGGAGGTTTTAGAAGACAATTTTTTCAAAAAGAAAATATCCTCCTGGGTAAATTTGCAAGAGAATTTATTTTTCAAATACCAGAATTATTGAAAACCGAAAAAAATCCTAATCCAACAGCAAGTATGGTGACCAATGGTTACCTTTTGATGTTTGGTACTGAGCATGCTGAAGAACAATATAAAGCTTTAGAAAATCATAAAGAATGTGATGCAGGTACAAAAAATATTAAAGGCTCTGAGTTATCAAAAGTATTTCCATATATAAATGATGAGGGTGTTGAGACTGCTACTTACACAGATAATCAAAGTGAAGGTTGGATTGATCCTTTCATGTTTCATAGTGCACTTAAAAGTAAGGCTATAGAACTTGGAGCAGAATTTATAAAAGGAGAGGTTAAAAGTCTTTCAGAGATAAATGCTAAAACAATTGTTTCTGCAGCTGGTTGTTGGACTAAAGAATTATTAGAAGACATTCCTGTTGAACCTCAAAAACACACAGTGTTTAGAGTAAAATGTCCAAGATATATAAAAGAAATGCCTCTAACTGGTGATTTAACTACCGGTGTTTATTGGAGACCTGAGGGTGGAGAGTATTTAGCAGGATCACCATTATCAGTATTCGGCGCAGACGATTTAGAGCCAGCATGGAATGATTTTGAAGAATTAGTTTGGCCAGCACTAGCAAAAAGAATACCTGCTTTTGAAGAATTAAAATTAACTGGAGGATGGGCAGGTTATTATGATTGTAACAGATTAGATAATAATGCTGTTGTCGGAAAACATCCTAAGTACGATAATGTTTATATGGCTACTGGTTTTACAGGAAGAGGA
>CACFZQ010000013.1:0-24766 GCA_902570835.1 uncultured Pelagibacteraceae bacterium
ATCTATTTTTTTTTAATATTAATTTTTCCAATATTACTCATGACTCGTGGGAATATGTTCAGTTAGGTAAAAGTATTGCTTTAAATTTTAAATACGAAATTGATGGTGTCCCTCAGATGAACAGAGGACCTGGATACCCACTATTTTTAGCTTTGTTTTTTATTTTTAGTGAAAAATTATATTTTGTAATAATCGCTCAAATTATTTTGGACTCATTATGTGTACTTTTTGTAGTAAGTATTTGGGAAAAAGTTCATAATTCAATTATTAGTAAAACTAATGTTCTGATTTTTGCAAGCTGCATATATCTTTGTCATTATAATCAATTAATAATGACCGAAACATTGTATTCATTCCTTATAATTTTTGGAATTTGGATTTTAACCAAAGATTTAAATAAAAATTCTAAATTTGAAGATATTAATTTAAAAAATTATATTCTAAGTTCTGCAATCTTAGGTTTTCTTGTTTTAATCAGACAACCCATTATATTCTCAATATTTTTATTCGGATTAATAATTTTCATTTTTATAATTAAAAGCAAAATAAATTTTTATAATGAATTTATTAAATTAATTACATCCCTACTTGTAATTATTTTAATTTTAGGAGTTTGGTCAATAAGAAACTATCTTAATTTTAAAGATGAAATTTTATACAACCCAAATGCAACTATTATTGGATACAAAACAAATATAAAAAATTATAATCATTTTTATTATGATGAATTTAAAGAATTCGTTCATTCTTATGAAGAACCGTTTATTATGATTAGGCCATATCAACAACCAATCTTTGCTAAATATGTTTATAAAAATGAAAATCAGGAAGTTCAAGTAGCATTTGAGAAACTTGAAGAAGAAGTTATGAATAAGAAACAAAGATTTGTATCTCAAGAGACGCTTGATTTATTTCGATCAATTGCAAAGAAAAGATACGATGAGAAACCTTTGTTACACATCACAGCTCCAATAAGCAGGATGTTAAAATTAATTTTTTCACCACGAATTGGTTCATTAACTCAAAGTGAAACTTCTGTGAATTCTTTAAATTCATCAAAATTATTATTTTATATTTTATTGATTTATAATTTTTTATTTATTCTTTTTTTTGCTTTAGGTTTAATTAGGAATTGCAGTAAATTAAAACACAAATTGAATATAATTATATTTTGCTATGTATTATCTTTTTTGGGCTCCCATTTAGTATTTTACTCATTTTATTCACCTTTTGTGCAGAGCAGATATTTTATACCTCTATTACCACTTTTATTTATATATATTCCTAATTTATCAATTAAATTACTTCCAAAATTAATTAAATAAAAAATTATGTGTGGTATTTGCGGTTTTGTAAATAAAAATTCAAACAATGAAGAACAGATAAACCAAAATATATTTGGCATGTTATCAGTTTTAAATCATAGAGGTCCAAACAATAGAGATCATTGGGTTTCAGAGGATAAAAAAATTATCCTTGGTCATACAAGATTATCAATTATAGATCTTAGTAGTAATGGCAATCAACCTATGTTGAGTGAAAATAACAGAATGATAATTTCTTATAACGGAGAAACATATAATCATGCAAATTTAAGAAAAATTTTATCAAATCAAAACTTCAAAGGAAATTCAGATACCGAAACGATACTTTCATACTTTGAAAAATATGGAATTCATAAAACCTTAAAAGAAATTGATGGTATGTTTTCAATAGCTTTATTTGATAAAAAAGAAAGGAATTTGTATCTAGCGAGAGATAGATTTGGGGAAAAACCACTTTACTATTATATTAGTGATAGAATTATAATTTTTGGATCAGAAATAAAAAGTATACTAAAGCATAAATCATTTAAAAAACAAATAGATACAACAGTTCTACATGATTATTTTAATTTTAATTATATTGGAGGAAAAAATTCAATATATAAAAATATTAAAAAAATCTTACCTTCACACTATTTAAAAATTAATATTGATACATTTAAATGTGAAGAGATTTGTTACTGGAAAAAAAATAAAAAAATTAAGATAAATCCAAGTATTGTTTTAGATCAAGCAATAGTTCAAGTAGAAAAAAATTTAATTGATTCCATTGAAAACAGATTGACATCTGATTTACCTGTTGGTTGTTTTTTGTCAGGTGGAGTAGATTCTTCTTTAGTTACAAGTATTGTTAAAAAGCATTTTGATAACGAATTAAACACATTCTCAATAGGTTTTGATAATTCACAATATGACGAGTCTAGATATGCAAAAAAAATAGCAAATTATTTAAATACAAATCATCATGAATATTTTTTAAACGATGATGAAATTTTTGAAGTATCTAATAATATTTCTAAAATTTATGACGAACCTTTTGCCGACTCTTCACAGATACCAACACTTTTTCTTTCCAAATTAACAAAAAAAAAAATAACTGTTTGTTTAACTGGTGATGGAGCTGATGAGTTATTTTTTGGTTATGATAGGTATACTTATGCTCCAAAAATTTTTAAGTATTTAAAATTGGTTCCCAAAAAAATTAGAGATATAATGTTTGAAAATAGAGATAGTAGTTTAAATTTTTTAAGATATTTATTATTCTTATTTTTAAAGATAAGAAATATTAAAAATCCTCAAAATAAAGTTAACAAAATATTAAATTTAATTAGTTTTGAAAAATTCTCAGATATTTACAAATATTCAATTTCTAACGAATTAAATGCAGAAAATATTTTAAATAAGAGCGTTAAAAACAGTTCCTCACTGTTTGATAGTTTTGAAGATGATGAAAATGCACATTTATCAGAGATGATTAATTTCGATATAGATGAATATCTCCCAAACGATATTTTAACAAAAGTAGATAGAGCATCTATGTCTTATTCTTTAGAGACAAGAACTCCTTTTTTAAATCATAATTTAGCTGAATTGGCTTTTTCATTACCTTACAATTTACATAATAAAAATAATCAGAATAAATATATTTTGAAAAAAATTTTATCAAAATATTTGCCTGAAAATCTATTTCAAAGACCAAAAATGGGCTTTGGTGTTCCCCTAAATAATTGGTTAAAAAATCAGTTAAGAGATATGTGTGAGGATTTGCTATCTTATAAAAAATTAGAAGAGAGTGGATATTTAAATTCAGAATACATAAGAAAGAATTATGAATTGTTCAAACATGGCAAACTGAATATTCATAGTTCTATTTGGAGTATACTCATGTTTCAATCTTGGTACTTTAATAATTTTAAATAATTTATGGATGAGAGAAATCAATTACTTCTTTTCTCAAAATATGGAAATAATTTCTCTATAACTACTGGAGTCTTACTAATAATTCTCATCATTTTATTTTTTTATATAACAGACAAGAAGAAATTAGATAAATTATCTATTTTAATTTTATTAACATCTATCTTTTCTGTATTTGTGTTGGGACTAATTGATAAATTCGATTTTAGCACTGATAGATATAATTATCTTTTTAATATACCGAGGTTTAGGGAAGAATTTTATATAAGTGGAATTAAGGAAACATTAGTTTTTCGTTCTAGTAACAATGCCGCTCTTATTTATTCTTTTTTACCATTACCAACACCGAAAACTTTATTAGATTTTGGATTATTTGCTAAATGCATATACCTAGCTTTGATATTTTTTTTAATTTCAAAAAATTTTGAAAGAGAAAAAAAAATAATATTATTTTTAATATATTTTCCTCTTTTTCATTTTTATTCAAGTATAGGTGGCAAAGAATGTTTAGTATTTGTATTAAGTTACTTCTGGTCACAAAGCCTAATAAATAAAAAAATAATAGCTAACTTAATCTTTGGTTTTATTTTTGCATTAGTAAAGTTTGAATTTGGTTTTTTAATTTTATTATGTTCTTTTATATATTTTGTTTTACAATTAAAAATATTAAGAAGTTACTTATTATTAATTTTAATAATCCTTTTTTATTTAACATCGTATTATTTATTTGATCGTTATATTGATTTTATAAACTATAAATTTAAAGGCTTTCATACTAATAGTGTTTGGTTACCTATGAATAATTTCAATGATTTTTTAATTAGATTAATTTCTAGTTATTTAACATCTCCATTAAAAATATTAAATTTACAAAATTTAAATTATTTAAATATTCCTTTCTCGATATCAATTATTCTTGGATACATATATTTTTACATTGAAATTATTAAATTAAGAAAAATTAATATAGAAGTTACTTTTTTAGTTTTATTCAAAATTATTTTTTGTGGATTATATACTTTAATGATAGAAAACTGGGGCACATATCAAAGATTATTGTTTACACCTTTAGTTCTATCAATATTCATAACAATTAATTACTCAATTTATATAAAGAATGACAAATAAAAAAATTCTATTTATTGTAAATCATTTGGCATTTTTTGTTTCACATAGAATGTGGATTGCAGAAGAATTAAAGAGGAAAAATAATACTGTTAAAATAATTTCTGGAAGTACTGCAAGTTTATCTATGGAAAAAATAGCAATGCAAGAAATTAAAAAAAAAAAGATTGATTTTCAAAAACTTTCTTACTCCTCCTCTAAAATAAATATTCTGAGAGACTTAGTGGGAATTTTTAGACTTATCTTGGTTATTAAAAAGTTTAATCCTGATGTAATACACTTTGTTTCTGCAAAAGCCTTGTTGATTGGAATCATTGGTTCATATTTTTCAAAAATAAGGAAAAGAGTGGTATCGATATCTGGGGTGGGAAATTTTTTTATTGAAAAAAAAATCTTATCAAAAATTATCAAATTTTTTTATATAAAAATTGTTCTTTTATTCAAAGATAATAATTTAAAATTTATTGTTCAAAATAATAGAGATCAGAAACTTATTCAAAAAAATTTTCATCTTAAAAAAAAAAATATTTTTTTGATAAAAGGTTCTGGAGTAGATAGCTCTACGACTAAACCATCTAATATAAATCAAAGGAAAAAAATAGTTCTTTTTCCGGCAAGAGCTGTCAAGGAAAAAGGAATAATTGAATTTATATATGCATCAAATTATTTGAAAAAAAAATTTCCACAGTGGAAATTTATTATTGCAGGAACTTTAGATTATAAAGGACCAGGGGAATTTAGTGAGAATGAACTTATTGGTTTAAAAAAAAATAGAAATATAATTTTTTCTGGATATCAAAAAAATCTTAGCAAACTATTTAGAAAAACCTCAATAGTTTGTTTGCCCTCATATAATGAGGGATTATCTAAATCTTTGATTGAAGCATTATTTATGAGAATACCAATTGTTACATCTAATGTACCTGGTTGTCGTGAATTAGTAAAAAATTATAAGACTGGTTTTTTAGTACCACCTAGAAATAAGTCTATTTTGGTAAAAAAATTAGAGAAATTAATCATAAATAAAAAAATAAGATTTAAAATGACAAAAAATTATCGATTATTTGATACTAGTTTATTCGAAAAAAAGACTATAATTAAAAAACATCTAAAATTATATAATTCATTATATTGATGACAACTTTTAGCCCATTAAAAATTTTAGAATTTTTTTTAATTTTAATACCAATATCCATTATCACTGGGCCCTTTTTAGCTGACACTTTTTTAACGTTGAGTGTAATTATTTTTTTATTTTTTTTTTCTAGAAAAAATAATTTTTTTTTATTTAAAGATAAAATTTTAATTTTTTTTTTTTTATTTTTTTTATTAATTCTTCTTAATTCATTATTTAATAATGGAAATTTTTACTCTATAAAAACCTCATTAACTTTTATAAGGTTTATATTTTTCTACTTAGCTATAGTTTATGTGTGTGAAAAAGTTGGCAATACTTTTTTTGACAAGTTGTATTATCTGTTGATAATAATTTTCTTAACATTATTTGTAGATAGTACTTTTCAATTAATCTTCGATAAAAATATCTTGAATTTTAAAAGCACATATCCAGGTAGGATTTCCTCATTGTTTGGAGATGAACTTATATTAGGATCTTACTTGTCTAAATTATATCCTTTATTTTTTTATCTACACATTAAGAAGTTTGGTTATCAAGGAAAATTGATTTATTTATTATTAATTTCTGCTACAACTTATTTTACAGTACTTATTAGTGGAGAAAGAATTGCTTTTTTATCAATAAATTTATTTTATTTTTTATTAATAATTTATTACTTTAGATTTTTTTTTAGTAAAAAAATTTTATTCTTTTTGGTAATAATAATCTCAATTAATGCAATTTCGTTTTTGAACTCATCTGCAATTAAAGAAAGATACTTTCAGAAAACTTTTACTCAAGTTGTTGTTAACAATGATTTTAAAATTGAAAGTAAAAATATAAGAAAAAATTCTCTAACAGATAAAATAAATAATAATTCATTATTTCAATATATTCCTTATGAATATAGAGTTTATTTCTTGACTTCTGCAAATATTTTAAATGACAATTTTTTATTTGGCACTGGCACAAAAAGCTATAGATATTTTTGCAGTGATAAAAAATATGTAATATCTGATAAATATAGCTGCTCTACTCATCCTCATAATTTTTATTTTCAAATGTTAGCTGAAAATGGAATAATTGGTTTTAGTTTTTTAGCTCTATTTAATTTTTACTGTTTTTTAAATCTTGCTATAATGATCTTACCAAAAAAAAAATATAATTTTTCTTATCCTTTGTTATCAGGAATATTTATTTTTTATTTCCCATTCATTTTTACAGGAAATGTTTTTAATAATATGGTATGTATTTTTAGTTTTTTTGTTATTGGGTTTTATATGTATGAAAAAAATAAGTTATCATGGTCAACCTAATTTTAATTTCAATATTAATTAATTTTTTATTAATTCTCTCCTATAGAAGAATAAACTTTTTCTCAGTTTATAGTAATGAAAAAGGAAAAAAAATCTCTTTAATTGGCGGCAATATATTAATCATTAATATAATACTTTATTATATTTTTAATATTATTTTTAATAATTTACCCTTAAGTGAATTTTTTATAGAAAGAAGACAGTTATATTCATTTTTGATTTCATCTATTGGAATTTATTTTATGGGTGCATTTGATGATAAGTATAATTTAAGACCAATTGCAAAAATATTTGTAATGATTTTTTTTATTTCTTTTTCAATACTTGGAGATTCTAAATTACTAATTGATAAATTGAGATTTTTAGATTTTGAAATAGAACTACGAAATTATAGTTTAATTTTCACAGTTTTTTGCTTTTTAACATTTATTAATGCCATTAACATGTTTGATGGAATTAATTTGCAAGTAGTTTTTTACTCAATTTTTTTATTAATTTTTTTAATTCTTAATTCGGTTTTTGTACAATTGAGTATAGTTTTAATAATAGCTCTAGTTTTTTTTTCTATACTAAATTATAAAAACAATTCATTTCTAGGAAATTCAGGCAGTCATCTTCTTGGATTTTTACTCGCTTACTTTTTAGTTAAGTTCTATAATTTAAATAATGGATTTGTTTATGCAGAAGAAATTTTATGTTTAATGTTAATACCAGGTTTAGATATGATTAGGGTTTCGTTTAAAAGAATAATAATGGGAAAAAATCCCATGTTAGGAGACGAGAATCATCTGCACCATAGAATAAAAAAAAAATTAAACTCTAATTTCGCTTTAATAATTAATTTTTTAATAACAATAATACCAATAATTATTTACAAAATTTATAATTTAAATTTATTTTATGTAATTTTTCTAGGATTAATTATTTATTACTTAATTTTCTTTATTTTTAAATTTAATATTATTTTTGAAGAAAAAAAATAAAAAATAATCTTAATCATAATCAAAATTATTGTTTTTAAATTCATGTAATTATAATTTTCTTTCAAGTTTACCTTATGAGCGATAAAATAATTTTTTGACATTTTAAATTTACCAAGATTTGAAATTCTCACTATATTATCATCTTCATAATATTTTCTCCCTAAATCTTTACAAATTATAAATTTTGAACATTTTTTTATTAACCTTGACCAACCAACAATTTCCCCTGACAATTTTATATTTTCATCGAATGGTTTAATTATATTTATTTTTTGAATGCAATCTATTACTTCGCTGCCTTTTCCATTATTAACAAATTCTTTAAATGAAAAAATTTTATCTTTTTTATATTTATTTAAATTAAATCTTTTCGAAGAAATAGAGGATAAGCAAACTAATTTAAAATTACCATTTTTCATTAATAGTCTTTTTAACTTATGACTTTTAATAATAATTTCATCGTCACTGTCTAAAAAGATTGTCCATTTTGTTACTGATCTTTTTAAACCTATATTTTTACAATAATTAGTTCCTCGATTAAAACTATTTTTGATATAAATGAATTTATAATTTACTTTGTTTAAATAATTTCTAGCTAAAAAGCTTGAATTGTCATTTGAATTATCATCTATTAAAATAATATTAGTTTCTTTGCTTTTAAAATTTTTTGTTATACTAGAAAGTGTGCGCAATATCGTTTTTTTTCTATTGTAATAATGTATAATAAAAGTAATTAAAGTATTCTTCATTTTATGATTCCCTATATTAACCCAAAAAGCAGAAACTTACTTAAAAAAATAAATGGAAACTTTTTAATTGATATTCTTACTTCTGAAAAATTTATAATTAAAAATAATATACCAAGAATTATTTCAAGCGATGTTAATTATGCAAAGATGTGGGGTGAGCAATGGGGTAAATTCCAATTAACTCAATTCGATAGCTATACAAAAAAAACCCTTAGTAAAGATAGATTGGAATTTATGCTTGGAGATAAAATTAGTATTTTAAAGGAAAAAAAGGTTTTAGAAGTTGGATCTGGTGCCGGAAGATTTACTGAATTATTAGCTGACAGTGCCCAAGAGTTGTATACTTTAGATGCGTCTGAAGCAATTGACTATAATAAAAAAAATAATTCAAAATTCAGTAACACACACTTTATACAAGCTGATCTCTTTAATATTCCTTTTGAGGATAATACTTTTGATTATGTTATTTGCATAGGCGTGATTCAGCATACACCTGATACTTTAAATGCAATCAGTAATTTATGGAGAAAAGTAAAACCAGGAGGAACCTTAATTTTCGATCATTATCAGTTTACATACAGATATTATTTTGGAACTACTGAATTGTTTAGATTTTTTATTAAGAGAATGGAAAATAAAAAATCTATAGAAATTTGTAAGAGATTAGTTGATTTGTTCTTCCCTTTGTATTGGTTAATAAGAGGGAACACTACATTGAAAAGAATTTTTAAAAAAATAATTCCACTTGGTATTGACACTTCTTCTACAAGAAATTCTCTCGATTATGATGTTTTGAAAGAGTGGACATATCTCGACACTCATGATGCTTTAGCAGATCCTATAAAAAATTTAATATCTAAAAAAAAAATGTTGGAAATTTTGAATAAAATTGATTCTTTAAAAATTGAATTAATTTCAGACATGAGGCCAGGTGGAAATGGAATAGAAGTCAGGGCTAAAAAAAATTAGACCTTCTTTTTAATTCAATGATTATATTTACAGCAAGATATAAAATTATTTGAAAAAAAATTGCACTGAAAAAATAAAGGAATAAAGGTTTAAAATTTTCTACCACCATAGTTTTTTTAAGTTTAATTTTATCAATTATTAAAATTTGAAATTTTAAAAATTTAATTTCTTCATCAATTATAAATTGGGAAAATTTATTAAATTTTTTAATTTCGAATTCAGTCTGTTCAACTTTTTTTAAAGTTTTCTCATCATGATAATTAAGTGAATTTTCCTCATAATCATCTTGCCATATTGCTTTAAGTACTTTCTTAAGATTCATTTGACTTATAAAAAATTTATTGTGTATCTCAGTCTCTTTATCTAATAATGAAATTACGTCATTATATGCATTGTTTATAAGATTTTTTTTTAATTCTTTAGTAAGTGAGTAACCTTCTACATATATTTTATTTTCATTAAACAATAAATTTAATTTTTTTAATTCATTTTTATTAAGTACATTTTTTAAATTACTTAATTCATTTATTTTATTTGAGTAATTAGCTTTTAATTTCTTCAATGTTTTGGAAAAGTTGCTTGATAAATCATTTTCTAAATCAGAATTTAAATTTTTATTATTTTGAGTTATTGAAAAAAAAAGACTTTGATTTTCTGCAAACCATTTTTTGTCCCAATCAAGTTGAGTCATTTTTTTTTTTGACATGTTACCAAGTACTTTTACATTATCATTTTCAAATTTAAGGTTATTGGCAATTTCATTATAAATTATATCTAAGGCTACATAGTATATTCTCTCTTTTGCAATTATTTCATTTGAAGATACAAAGGCACGGTATTCGAATAAATATTTTCTTTCTTGTTTAAGATATAAAAAAATAAATAATGATTGCAAAATTAAAAATACAAATAAAAAGATAATTCTATTTTTTGTAGTCATTTTTTTTTAAATATATTTCAATAAGTTAAAATGTAATTTTCCATACTATTATTTAATAGTTTAAAAAAAGAAATCTATCAAATTAATCTTCTAACAATATTACATTTGATTGTAATTTTTATATATTAAGTATATGTAGCTGGTCTATGACTAAAAACTTTAAATTTGATATTTGCGTAGTAGGTGGAGCAGGACATGTTGGCTTCCCAATAGGTTTAATTTTTGCATCCAAAAAATTTAAAGTATGTTTGTTAGACAGTAATGAGAGTCAACTTGAAAAAATTTCAAAAAATAAAATACCTTTTAAAGAGAAAAATGGAAATAAATTTTTACAAAAATATAAAAAAAATATTTTTTTAACGTCTGATTCTAAGTTTATAAGAGAATCTAAAAATATTATTATATGCATTGGAACTCCTATAAAAAAAAATTTAAAACCTGAATTAAAAAACTTCTTTAAGTTTTTCAGGTCTATCAAAAAGTATTTAACAAAAGATCAAGAAATAATTGTAAGAAGTTCTGTTTATATTGGATCAATAGAAAAAATTAAAAAAATTTTGAGCTTTAATAATATTGTTTATTGTCCCGAAAGAATTGTGCAAGGTTTGTCATTAGAGGAATTACCAAAATTACCTCAGATTATAAGTGGTTTTAATGCAAAATCTATAAAAAATGCTTCCTACTTGTTTAAGAAAATTTGTAAGAAAATAATAATTACAAACGTGCAAGAGGCTGAATTGATTAAACTTTATTCTAACGCTTATCGTTATATAAACTTTTCCATTTCAAATCAGTTTTATGAAATGTGTGATAGTATAGGTGTTTCTTTTTCAAAAGTAAGAAAGTATATGAGAGAAGGTTATGAGAGGAGCGCTTCAATTCCTACTGCAGGGTTTGCAGCTGGACCGTGTTTGTTAAAAGATACAATGCAGTTACATAATTTTTTCAGTAATAAATTCACTTTGGGTTTATCAGCAATGAAAATAAATGAAGGTTTACCCAAATTTTTATTAAATCAAATTGAAAAAGAATATGATTTAAAAAAAATTAAGATAGGTATTTTAGGTTTGGCATTTAAGGCTGAAACTGACGATATCAGAGATTCTTTATCAATTAAAATGATCAAATTGCTAAAAACAAAAAAAATTAAATTTCTTCAATCTGATGAATATTATACAGATTCTAACAATGTAGATGCAGAAAAACTTATTAAAGAGTCTGATGTGATTGTTGTAGGAGTAATGCACAATAAATATAAAAAATTAAAATTTCCAAAAAATAAAAAAATTATTAATGTTTGGTAAAATATTATTGATTGGTGGAAGTGGGCAGTTAGGAAGTTATATTAGGAAAAATTATAAATTATCAAACCTAAAAAGTCCAAAAAAAAAAGAATTAGATCTTAGAAATAAAAAAACTATTTCTCGTGCATTAAAAAAATTTTCTCCAAATATTATTATTAATTGTGCTGCAATTACCGATATGAAATTTTCAGAAATTTACCCAGGTAAATGCTTCGATATAAATGTTATAGGGGTAATTAATTTAGTCGATGAAATTAAAAAATATGACAAAAATATAAAACTCATACATATATCCTCAGATGGAGTATATCCTTCTACCAATGGAAACTATTCAGAGAAAAGCAAAATAGGTCCTTACAATTTATACTGTTGGTCAAAATATTTGAGTGAAATACCTGTCAGCACTTTAAAAAACTTTGTGATAATTAGAACAAGGTTTTATGACAAGAAAAAAATAAAATTTAAAAAAGTGGCTAAAGATATATTTACTTCATCGATAGAAATAGATGAGTTATCAAAAAAAATATTAAAATTATTAACAAATAAATTTAATGGAATTATTAATATTGGAACAGCTAGAAAATCACTTTTTGATAGATATAAAAAATTTAAAAAAATTACCCCTATCAATAGATCTGATATTTTGAATAGTATTGATATTCAAATTGCTAAGGACTCAAGTATGAATTTAAAAAAAATGAAAAAAGTTTTATAGTTTTTATGAATAATTTAGAAATAGTTATTCCAATATTTAATGAAAAAAAAAATATTAAACATTTAATTAGCTTATTTGATAGAGATGTTAAATCTGAAGTAATTATCACATTATGTTATGATAGTGAAAATGATAATATTTTTGAAATTCAAGAATATTTGAATCAAAGTAGATTTGAAATACAATTAAAAAAAAACCAGGGCACAGGACCCTGTACAGCTGTTAAAACTGGTTTAAAAAACTCTAATTCTGATTGTATAATTGTTTATCCAGCAGATGATTTTTTAAACACTAAATTAATAGATAAAATTTACTATAAATTTAAAAAAGGCGCAGATATTGTAGTTTGTAGCAGATTTATTAAAGGTGGATCAATGAAAGGATGTCCATTAATAAAATCATTACTAGTTAGGACTGCATCTTTTACACTTTATTGGTTATCTAGCATTCCAGTTCAAGATGCCAGTAATGGATTTAGGATGTTTTCGAGAAAATTAATTGATAAATTTGAAATAGAATCTACTTTAGGTTTTGCATATTCACTTGAGCTACTAGTAAAGGCTCATCGTTATGGTTTCAAAATAGATGAAATACCAGCCCAATGGGAAGAGAGAAGTGAAGGATCCTCAAATTTTAAAGTTTTAAAGTGGATTAAACAATATATAAGGTGGTATCTTTATGGCTTAAAAACTTCTTGGCTTTTTAAAAAAAAATGATGAAAAACTATTTAGTTACCGGTGGTACAGGGTTTATTGGTTCAGCAATTGTAGATAGATTGTCACAATTTAAAAATTCAAAAATAGTTGTTTTCGATAACAACTCTAGAAAATCAAGAAACAATATTAAAAATAAAAATAAAAATATCTTTTATATAAAGGGAGACATTCGAAATCGATTAAAATTAAATTTAGCTTTTAAAAAATACAAAATTAATACAGTAATCCATTTAGCTTATATAAATGGCACGAAATTTTTTTATGACAAACCTTGTGAAATAATTGATGTTGCTGCTAAGGGAATGCAAAATGTTATTGAACTAAGTATAAAATACAAAATACCTAATTTTTTCTTAGCATCAAGTTCTGAGGTTTATCATGAACCAAAAATAATACCAACGCCTGAAAGTATTGATCTTAAAATACCTGATATTTTTAATCCAAGATTTTCATATGGAGGTGGTAAGATATTTTGTGAGTTAATGGCAGCAAATTATGGAAAAAAATATTTTAAAAAAATGATTATTTTTAGACCGCATAATGTTTATGGGCCAAATATGGGAAATGAGCATGTAGTTCCTGAGTTCATAAATAAATTAAAAAATAAAAAAAATAAAAAAGAAAATTTTCAAATTAAAGGTACTGGCAAAGAAAAGAGATCATTCATTTATATTGATGATTTTGCAGATGCTTTCATGATTATGTTAAAAAGGGGAATTCATTTAAATATATACAATATTGGTAATAATTCTATGATTTCAATAAAATCATTAGCTGACAAAATATCAAAAATAATGGGCTTTAAATCTGTATATCAACATGTCACTATCGCTGAAGGTGGAACTAAGTTTAGATGCCCTAATATAAATAAAATAAAAAAAATTGGCTATAGAAAAAAAATTAGTTTGAACGAAGGATTAAAAAAAACAATTGAATGGTATCTTAATGAAAAGTAATTCTAAAATAATAAATAAGTGTCAGATTGGTTGTAAGAATAAACTAAAACAATTATTTTTCTTTGGGTATATTCCTGCTGTTAACGATTTAAAAAAAATTACAAAGGGAACAGCTAAAGTTGAATCATATCCACTTGAGTTATTTTATTGTGAAAATTGTAAACTTGGTCAAATAAATTGTATTGTTGATAGAGAGATACTTTTTCCAAAATCTTATCCTTACACGAGTAGTACAACAAAAATTTTGAGAGAAAATTTTAGCGAGCTTTCAAAAGAGATTAAAAGCTTCTATGTTTTAAAAAAAAAATGATTTGATTGTTGATATTGGTTCCAACGATGGAAATCTTTTAAGCAATTTTAAAAAACAATGTCGTGTATTGGGAGTTACACCTGAGAATGTGGGCAAGATTGCTATTAAAAAAGGCATTCCAACTTTACTCAATTACTTTGATAAAAAAATAGCAAATAAAATAGTTTCAAAATATGGGAAAGCTAAAATTGTAACTGCTACAAATGTTTTTGCCCATATAGATAAACTTAATAATCTTATGAAAGATATTAAAAAAGTATTAGTAAAAGATGGGATATTTATTTCAGAAAGTCATTATTTTATTAAAATTTTAAAAACACTTCAATATGATACGGTATATCATGAGCACATGAGATATTATTCTCTTACAACATTAAGTAAATTGTTCAAATTATATGGACTTAGAATTTTTCATGCAAGAGAAATAGATACGCATGGAGGCTCAATTAGAGTTTATGCATCATTTTCAAAAAAGTTTAAAATAACTAATAATGTTAAAAAAATTCTTAATAAAGAAGCCTATGAATTAAATAATAAAAAATTAGAGGTATTCAAAAAAAAAATTATTAATACAAAAATTGAAAATTTGAAAATTCTTTCAGAGATTATAAAAAAAGGTAAGACAATCGTTGCAGTAGGTGCACCAACCAGAGGTTCAACTTTGGTAAGCTATTTTGGTTTAGATGAAAATATGATACAGGCTGTACTAGAGGTTAAAAATTCAAAAAAAATAGGAAATTATATGCCTGGTACAAAAATACCAGTAATTGAAGAGTCTAATATTAAAAAATTTAAGCCAGATTATCTTTACCTACTTTCATGGCATATTAAAGATCAATTAATAAAGATTTTTAAAAAAAATGGTTTTAAAGGTAAATTTATTGTTCCTCTTCCATTTCCTAAAATATTAGATTAGTTACAAATTTTAAATGTTTAGAATTTAGTGTAATCTTAAAACTTATGAAAAAAATTGTTTTTATTGAGTTAAATGAACTTAATTTTGATTTTATACAAGAATATATTCAAAGATTTCCAAATAAATATAAGAATTTAAATATAATTTATAAAGAAGCAATTAATACAACATCAGAAAAAGAATATCATCTTCTTGAACCATGGATACAATGGGTAACTATTCACACAGGATTAAGTGCAAAAGATCACAATATTTTTAGGTTAGGAGATTTCGTAAATAGTAATAAAAAACAATATTTTGAAGAAATTGAAAGTTTAGGTTTTAAAGTTGGGATGATTTCTTCAATGAATACAGTGAATAGATTAAAAAATGCTGCTTACTTTATACCAGATCCTTGGACAGAGACAAAATCAGATGGATCATACTATAGTCAATTGGTAAATAAAATTTTAAAATCTACAGTTAATTCAAATGCACAAAATAAAATAGGATTAAAAAATTATTTTTATTTATCATTAATTTTATTAAAATTTTTTAGGTTTAAAAATTTAGGAACTTACTTGAAATACTTCTTTTTTTCGATAAATCAAAAATGGTATCGCCCTTTGTTTCTTGATTTAATGTTAAATGATATTCATTTTAATTTTTTAAATAAAAAAAAAGTTGATTTTTCAACAATTTTTTTTAATGCTGGAGCTCACATACAGCATCATTATTTTTTTAATTCATTGGCTAGTCAGAATTTGTTTAAGAATCCGGAAACAAAAGTTAAGAAAAATTTAGATCCTTTTAAAGAGTGTTTAAATTTGTATGAAAAAATCTTAGATGATTATGTCAAAAATGATAATTTAAGAATTATTTTAGCAACTGGACTAACTCAGTTGCCATCTAAAAAAATAGAATATTATTATAGATTAAATAATCATAAATTATTTTTTAAAAACATAGGATTAAAATTTAAAAAAATTTATCCAAGAATGTCCAGAGATTTTCTTGTAGAATTTAATAATGATGATGAAAGAGATGAATTTTTCAACAAAATTTGTAATCTTAAATTAAATGGTGAGTTATTTTTTGGTATCATTGATAAAAGAAAGAAATCTCTATTCATATCATTAACCTACGATAAAGAGATATTGAAAAATGATCTTGTATTAGCAAATAAAAAAAAAATAAATATTTTTAATTTAGTATCTTTTGTGTCATTAAAAAATGGAGTACATACCCAAAAAGGATTTTTATATTTTGATAGTAAAATTAGAAAATTATTAAACATCAAAGAAAGTAAAGTTAACATTATACAAATAAATAGTTACGTTAAAAAAATTTTTGGTGATAAAAGTTTTATGTTGTGAGTTTCCGAAATTATAATTATGATTAAAAAATATATTCTTGTAACTGGAGGCGCTGGTTTTGTAGGATCTAATCTTATAAGAAGATTAGTAAGTAGAGAAAATGTATATATTTTATCACTCGACGATTATTCTAGCGGTAGAAAAAATAATCATGTTAGATCGAGAAATGTAAAGTACATCAAGGGTGATATAAGAAATATCAATAAAATACTTAAAAAATATAAAAAAAAAATTAATACTGTTTTCCATTTTGGAGAATTTTCAAGAATTTATCAAAGTTTTAAAAAATTTAATGTTTGTTTTGAAACTAATTTAATTGGAACTAAAGAAGTTTTTAGCTTTTGTCTTAATAATGAAATAAGATTAATTTATTCTGCTACTTCTGCAAGTCTTGGAAATAATGGGAATGATAAAAATTTGTCTCCATATGCATTTACTAAATCAAAAAATTTAGAATTATTAGAAAATTTTAAAAGATGGTTTAATTTTAGATATGATGTAATTTATTTTTACAATGTTTATGGACCAAACCAAATTTGTACTGGAGACATGGCCACAGTAATTGGAATCTTTGAAAACTTAAGAAAACAAAATTTACCTTTAACTGTAGTGAAACCTGGGACTCAAACAAGAAGATTTACTCATATTTATGATACTATAGATGTTTGTATAGAGGCATGGAAGAAAAACAAAAATAGACATTATAGTATTTCAAATAAAAAAAGTTATTCAATAGAAAATGTAGCAAAAATGTTTTCACAAAAAATAAAGTACTTACCAAGTAGATCTGGAGAAAGATATGCTTCTGCTTTAACAATTAAAAGTTTACAAAATAAAGTCCATAATCGCTTTGGAAAAATTAATTTAAAAAGTTACGTTAAAAATTTTTTAGAGGAGTTAAGTGAAAAATAAAGAATTTTTACATAATAAAGTTATTAAAGACTTTGGAAGAGAATGGAGTAGTTTTGATCAATCAAATCTAAGTGATAAAGAGTTGATCAATAATTTTAACCAATATTTTTCTGTTTTTCCTCTTCGAGAACTAGATAGTAATAAAGAAGGTTTTGATTTAGGTTGTGGGAGTGGTAGATGGGCAAAATTAATAGCTCCAAAAGTTAAAAGACTAAATTGTATAGAACCAAGTATTGACGCAATTAATGTTGCTAAAGAAAATTTAAATGGCCTCTCAAATGTAATTTTTTACAATAATAAATTTCAAAATACTAAAATTGATGAAAATTCACAAGATTTTGGATATTGCTTAGGAGTACTTCATCACACTAATGATATAAATGAAGGTTTAAATTTTTGTAACAAAATATTAAAAAAAAATGGGTCCTTTTTAATTTATTTATATTACAATTTAGATAATAGACCGATTTATTATAAAATCATTTGGAAGCTATCAAATTTTCTAAGATTTGTAATTTCCAACCTACCATTTAACTTAAAAAAGTTTTTAACAGATTTAATTGCAACATTTGTTTACTTTCCTTTAGTTTTAACTGTAAGAATTCTAGACACTATTGGTATAAAGACTATTAACTTTCCATTAGCATATTATAAAGATAAAAGCTTTTACACTATGAGAACAGATTCGTTAGATCGGTTTGGTACGAAGCTAGAAAATAGGTACTCCAAAATAGAAATTGCTGATATGTTAGAAAAAAGTGGATTTAAGGATATAAAGTTTAGTAATAGCATGCCTTTTTGGGTTGTGTTTTGTAGAAAAAAATAAATAAATCTTTACATATTTTAGTTTTAAAGCTATATAAACGCGCCTGGTGATTATTGCGAAAGGGTTATACCCGATCCCATTCCGAACTCGGAAGTCAAGCCTTTCTGCGCCGATGGTACTTTGTCTTAAGACATGGAAGAGTAGGACATTGCCAGGCTATTTAAAATTTATGAAAATAAAAAGTTCACTTAAATCTATTAAAAAAAGAGATCTAAACTCTAAGCTTGTTAGAAGAAGAGGGAGAGTTTACGTAATAAATAAAACAAACCCAAAATTTAAAGCAAGGCAAAAATAATTTTATGAATAACCAAGACCATAAAAACACCTGGAATAGTTTCACTAAACTTGTACTTTGGGGAACTGTAGCTGTCATTACAGTTTTAGTTTTGATGGCAATATTTCTTTTATAATATCTAATTGAAATTTTAATGAATTTAGCTTCAATTTCAGAAAACCAAAAGTTCGAAAAGCGAATATCTATAACTCCTGAAATTGCGAAAAAATATATTAGTTTAGGATTTAATTTAACATTACCAACTAATTATGGCGTACATTTAGGTTTTGGAGATGAAAATTATAAAAATTTAGGGGTTAATCTTTTAAATAATGAAGATGAGATAATTAAGAATTCTGAGATTGTTATTCAATTAGGATTACCAGATGAGGAAAAATTAACATTATTTAAAGAAAATCAAACATTAATTGGATCATTAAATTCTTTTTTAAATAAGGAAAAGCTGGATAATTTAAAATCAAAGAAAATAAATTGTTTTTCACTAGAATTATTGCCAAGAATATCAAGAGCACAATCAATGGATATTTTATCTTCACAAGCTAACCTTGCTGGTTATAAAGCTGTCGTTGAAGCCTTCCAAGTTTATGAAAGAGCAATTCCAATGATGATGACTGCAGCTGGAACTATTCCTGCAGCAAAAGTATTAGTGGTTGGAGCTGGAGTTGCAGGGTTGCAAGCTATTGCAACTGCAAAAAGAATGGGAGCAGTAGTATTTGCAACAGATGTAAGGATGGCCTCAAAAGAACAAGTTGAGAGTTTAGGTGGAAAATTTCTAACAGTTGAAGGATCTGAGAATTTAGAAACGGAAGGTGGTTATGCAAAAGAAACATCAGAAGAGTTTAAAAAGAAGCAAGAAGAACTACTTTCGGAAACATTAAAAAAAATTGATATAATAATTTGTACTGCTTTAATCCCAGGCAAGGAAGCTCCAAAAATAATTAAAGAGGAAATGTTTAAAAATTTACAACCAGGTTCAGTCATATATGATTTAGCAGCAATTCAAGGAGGTAATACGGTCTTCACTGAAGTTGATAAAATTGTAGACAAAAATAATGTTAAAATTTTGGGTGAAGCAAATATATTAAATAAACTACCAGTATCAGCATCTAATTTATATGCTAAAAATGTATTTAATTTTATCTCTAATTTATATGATAAAGAAAATAATAAATTAAATATTAATTTAGAAGATGAAATAATCGAGAAAACGCTTATTAAATAGTATTATGGAAATAGATCCTTTTATATTCAGATTAAGTATATTCATATTATCAATATTTGTTGGATATTATGTTGTATGGAGTGTTACACCTTCCTTACATACTCCACTAATGTCAGTTACAAATGCAATTTCCTCAGTTATCATAGTAGGAGCAATAATTGCAGCTTTGTCTGGAAGTGATGGAGTGGCATTTTCAACGTCGAGTATGTATGGATTTTTTGCAATTATTTTAGCAGCTATTAATATTTTTGGTGGATTTTTAGTCACCCAAAGAATGCTTGCAATGTATAAGAAAAAGAAAAAGGACAAATAAAATGTCTGCAAACCTATCTGCGATTTTATATTTAGTATCTGGGGTATTATTTATCTTAGCTTTAAGAGGTTTGTCGTCGCCTGAAACTTCTAGGCAAGGAAATTTATTTGGAATAATTGGAATGATTATTGCTGTAACAGTTACGTTTTTGTCTGTTGGTAATTTTAGCTCTGGATTTATTTATGTTCTAATATTTTTAGCTATTGGTGGTAGTATTGGAGCATTTATAGCTTATCGCATACCAATGACAGCAATGCCAGAATTAGTTGCAGGCTTTCATAGTTTAGTTGGTTTAGCAGCGGTATTTGTTGCAATCTCCGCATTTATAAACCCCTCAGCCTTTAATCTTGGAACTCCAGGAAATATAAAACTTGCAAGTTTAATAGAAATGGCGATAGGAGCAGCTGTTGGTGCGATCACTTTTTCTGGTTCTGTTATAGCTTTTTTAAAATTACAAGGAATAATGTCTGGTGCACCTATAACTTTTAAAGGTCAGCACTTATTAAATGCTTTATTGTTAATTTTGATTGTAATATTAACAATTTATCTATGTTCAACACAGTCATCTAATTTATTTTGGATATTAATTGCAGTTTCTTTTTTAATAGGATTTTTAATTATTATTCCTATAGGTGGTGCTGATATGCCAGTTGTAATATCAATGTTGAATTCTTATTCAGGTTGGGCTGCAGCTGGAATAGGATTTACTTTAGAAAATACAGCTCTGATCATAACAGGTGCGTTGGTTGGATCATCTGGAGCCATACTTTCTTATATTATGTGTAAGGGAATGAACAGATCATTCTTTAATGTAATATTAGGTGGGTTTGGTGCCACTGACCAAACAAACGGGAACCAAAGTAAAGAACAAAGACCAGTAAAAAGTGGTAATGCAGATGATGCAGCTTTTTTAATGAAAAATGCTTCTTCTGTTATAATTGTTCCAGGATATGGGATGGCAGTAGCACAAGCTCAGCACGCTTTAAGAGAAATGGTAGACACATTAAAAAAGAACGACATAAAAGTCTCTTATGCAATTCATCCAGTTGCTGGACGTATGCCAGGACATATGAACGTTTTATTAGCTGAGGCAAATGTTCCATATGATGAGGTTTTTGAATTAGAGGAAATTAATAATGATTTTGCAAATGCAGATGTTGCTTTTGTAATTGGTGCCAACGACGTTACAAACCCAATAGCAAAAACTGATCCTCAAAGTCCAATTTATGGTATGCCAGTATTAGACGTAGAAAAATGTAAATCTGTTTTATTTGTTAAAAGAAGCTTATCTCCTGGATATGCAGGTATTGATAATGATTTGTTTTATAAAGAGAATACTCTAATGTTATTTGCAGATGCAAAGAAAATGACAGAAGATATTACTAAGAATTTGTAATTAAGAAGGTAAAAATTCTAAATATAAAATATTAGATTTTTAAATTTTTTTTGACCTTTTTTAATCTTGAAAGAAAAATTAAGAAAAGTTTTACGTTAAAAAAAACTAAATAATTAAAATTGATCCCTAGATTATTTAGATTCTCTATTGCTAGTAATTTTGTAATTTTTTCAAACCCTTTTTTATTACCTACTTCAAAACATCCGTTAACAGTTAGTGTATCAAATCCAAAGGAATTATTAAAAATAAAATTAAGACTTTCAGAATTCAGAGAAATATCATGTGGTAACTCTGTGCTTTTAATTTTATTTGAAAACAAATTTAAAACTATTGATTTATTTAAATCTTTTAATCTTATTACAACTTTTCTAAAAGGTTTAATAATTGGAATTAAGCTCAAAATTTTAATTAATACATAAGAATTGTTAGAAAATATTCTTTTTTTGTATTTTAAAAAAGAAGCATTTAATTGTTGTAAATCAATAATATTTTCATATTTATTTAATTCTTTATTATTAGATTTAATTATTTCGTTCCTCCAAAAAATTAATGATCTTTCATCTTGTTTTATATGATCCAAATTTTGTTTTTCATATGGTTGTAAAAAGACTATGTTTGCATCATCTTTACCTATATTTTGTAATATAATATCTGGATTATTAGAATTTTTATTTAGATGATAGTTTTCAACATGTGAAAATTTAATAAAACTAGCAAATGGAATAACATTTTTTGCCTTTAAAATCTTTGTTTGATTTTTAATTATATTAATTTTATTTAGAGCAGAATTTTTAGCCCATTGTTCATTAGATTTGTTACCTTTCCAAGCAGCATAGCTAAATTGAGTTAATAAAAGATCGCATGTTCCATATTTTTTATTAAATTCTTTAATTTCCTCAACCGTTTCTATTGGACAATCATTTAAATTAAATATTTTTTTGTCACCTAATTCCACTATAAGAGCAGAATCATAAAATCCTGATTTTATACATTTGATAGAGAAGTCATCATCAAGCTGATATTTTTTTTCATTTTTTAATTCAACTGTGTCTAAATTTAAATGAGTTAAAAAATTTAAAACTCTCTTATCTTTAGTCTCTTGAAATAATATTTTTATTTTATTTTTTTTTATTAATTCTTTATATTTTTTAAAAAACAAAATTGAAAAATGATCGGGGTGCTCATGACTAATCCATATATGAGTGATTTTTTTTAAAATACTCAAAATATCCTTGTCTGAATTTTCATAAATTAGATTCCAACCATCATGAAAAGCTGATCCATTGTACCATGGGTCTGACAATAGACTAGTTTTTCTTCCATATAAAATTACTGATGCATGATTAATAAATTCTATTTTTTTATCTAAAATTTTTGAATTAATTTTTTTCATTAAATTATACAAATAAGCAGTTTGGTTGCGGGGGACGGATTTGAACCGCCGACCTTCAGGTTATGAGCCTGACGAGCTACCAGACTGCTCCACCCCGCGGTATTTTTAAATTCTATTCTTAAGTTTATTTAATTTTTTTACTCTTTTAATATTCTCTTGAAGAATTCTTTTTTTCTTTTCAGATGGTTTTTCGTAAGTATTTTTTAATTTGATTACTTTAAAGAAACCATCTCTTTGCAGTTTTCTTTTTAAAACTCTTAATGCTTGTTCAACATTATTATCTTTAACTTCTATTTTAATAAATACCTCCAAAAAAATGGTTTGTTATCACTTTTATCAATTTATGTCTATTAGTTTTGTTCATTATACGCTTGGTCGATTAACTTTGTTCTGCTTCTCTTTTTCTTTTTTCTCTCTCTTAATTCTTCTTTCAGCTTTTTCTATTGCATCTATAAGGTCTTTTTGAGAAAATAAATTTAATGCCACAGGGTCTTTGGGGTTAAGATTATTGTAATTCCAGTAACTTTTATTTCTTATCGAGGTAACAGAATTTTTTGTAATCCCAACCAATTTAGCTATCTGAGAATCTTTCAAAATATTGTGTTGCTTAATAAGCCACAAAGCAGAATCTGGTTTGTCTTGTCTTTTTGAAAGAGGGATATATTTTTTTATTTTTTTTTCATTATTTGATATTTCAATATCACTACTTTTGATTTGTAATGGTCTACTTTCATCTTTGGACGATAATTCTATTTCTTCTCTTGAAAGTTGTCCTGAAATAATTGGATTATAAGCTTTAATTCCTTTTGCAACCTCTCCATCAGCTATACCTTGTATTTCTACTTCGTGTAGTTTGCAGAAATCTGCAATCTGTTTAAATGTAAGGGTTGTATTTTCTACTAACCAAACGGCAGTAGCCATAGGCATTAGAGGTGCATTTGACATTTAATTTTTCTTTTCTGATTTAAAGTTTTGAAATTTTTTATTAAATTTACTTATTCTTCCTTTATCCATTAATTTCTGTTTTCCACCTGTCCAAGCAGCGTGTGATTTTGGATCAATTTCAAGTTTAAGTAAATCACCTTCGGCACCCCAAGTTGATTTTGTTTCAAATTGTGTACCATCAGTCATTTCTACTTTAATAGTATGGTAGTTTGGATGAATATTTTTTTTCATGCGGAGACTTATAGCAAAAGAATTTTTTAAAACAATTAAAAGTTAACTAATTTTTCAAGCATTTTATCGTTAATTGCACTACTTGAAGCTCTGATATCAATATTTTTTTTATCAAATTTGTTGATTTCGTTAACTATTCCACCAGCCTCTTCAACCATCAAAGCACCAGCTGCCACATCCCAAATATTAATTTTATTATGAAAAAAACCATCAAGTCTTCCAGAGGCTACATATGCAAGATCAAGTGCAGCACAACCACTGCATCTCATATTTAGATTACTAAATTTTACACCTTCATGATTACTTGAGAATAAACAATCTTCGGTAGAATTTTTTTTAGAAACTCTTAGTCGTTGATTGTTTAAATATGCTCCCTTATTTTTTTCAGAAAAAAACATTTCATCTTTTATTGGGTCAAAAATTAATCCACTTATAATTTCGTTATTAGACATATGTGCAATACAAATAGCAAAATGTGGAATCCCATGAAGAAAATTAGTTGTTCCATCTATTGGATCTA
>CACFZQ010000014.1:0-24519 GCA_902570835.1 uncultured Pelagibacteraceae bacterium
AATTTTTTTTACTGCTATCTAAAACCTTCATCTCTAACTTATTTCACTTTGATCCTCTAATATTGCTTCAATCGTTTCAGCGGTCAAAGCGATATGAGCATTATTACTAAAAAAAAGATTTATTTCATAAACATCGTTATTTTTCAAATAATCTATTCCTACTAATTCTAAAACCAATTCTTGATTTGATTGATCAATTTTTTTTGACTTTACCTTATCAACAAAATCAAATCTGCAGATACTGTTGACTTTTTTGTCCTCATTTTCATTTTCTACTTTAATACGCTCAATTGATAATAAAAATACCTTATTAGATTCTAGATACTTAATATCTGAAACTTTTACTTTAGCTCCTGAACTACAAGCTGAAATCATTTGTAATCCTTCTTTGTCTGTAGCAATAATTTTGGCTAAATATTTGTTCATCTTGTTAATCTTTTTATTTTAACACCAATATTTTTTAATTTATTTTCAATTTTTTCATAACCACGATCTAAATGATAAATCCTATTAATTACGGATTTCCCTTGTGCAACTGAAGCTGCTAAAACAAGTGCTACAGATGCTCTTAGATCACTAGACATAACTTCTGCACCAATAAATTTCGTATTACCCTCAATATAAGCTTTATTATTTTTAGTCGTAATATTTGCACCTAATCTCTGTAATTCAGCAACATGCATAAATCTATTTTCAAAAATATTCTCAGTAATTGAACTTTTTCCTTTTGCTTTACACATTAAGACCATTAATTGCGCCTGTAGATCTGTTGGAATTCCTGGAAATTCTTTTGTTTTAATATTTTTAATAGACTTAATTTTTTCTGGTCCATTAATATGAATTTTATTTTTGCTTACTTTTATTTTAGCTCCAGTTTTTTTTAATAAATTAATTTCAGTATTTATTATTTTTGGATCTAAATTATTTATTTCTAAATTGCCTTTAGCTAGAGTTGCAGCTACACAAAAAGTACCAGCTTCAATTCTGTCAGCCATCACAGAATAATTTATTGATTTTAAAGAACTTACTCCTTTAATAGTACAAGTTCTTCCTTTCCAATTAATTTTTGCCCCAGCTGAATTAAGAAAATTAGTAAGATCTTTTATTTCTGGCTCAACAGCGCAATTTCTCAATACTGTTTTTCCTTTTGCCAGGCATGCAGCAATTATAGAATTTTCAGTTGCGCCAACAGTAATTTTTGGAAATCTAATTAACCCTCCTTTAAGTTTGCCATTAGATTTTGCTAAAATGTAACCATCCTTAATTTCATAATTCATCCCAAGTTTTTCTAAAGCTGACAAATGATAATTAACTGGTCTTGCGCCAATTAAGCAACCACCTGGTAATGATGTTTTTGAATTATGATATTTTGCAACTAATGGTCCTAATACTAAAATTGAACCTCTCATTGTTTTAACTAATGAATAACTAGCAAAAGTTTTCATATTTTTATTGTTTGAAATTTTTGCAGTTTTTTTATCTTTAGAAAGTTCAATTTTTGATCCAAGAGACATAAGTAAATTAAGCATAGTACTAATGTCTTTTACTCTTGGAAGGTTATGAATAGTTACCGGTAAATCAAAAAGTAGTGTAGCTGCTAATATTGGCAATGATGCATTTTTAGAACCTGATATTGAAATTTTGCCCTTGATTTTGCTAGGACCATCAATCAGAAATTTGTCCATAACTTACTTTTTAATTTTAGCGACCTGAATGGTAGTCTGTCCCTGATATTTACCGTTCTTAGATTTATAAGTTGTCTCTGGTTGAGTTTCTGATTTAAAAAATAAAAATTGGGCTATACCTTCATTAGAATAAATTTTTGCTGGATTAGGTGTGGTGTTGCTTAACTCTATAACTATATTTCCTTCAAATTCGTTTTCGATAGGAGTTACATTACAAATTATACCTGTTCTTGCATAAGTGCTTTTGCCAACACAGATACAAAGTACATCTTTTGGAATTCTGAAATATTCTACTGTTTTAGCCAAAACAAATGAGTTTGGAGGAATAATGCAATGTGGGCCCTTTTTCTCTATAAAATTGTCATCAGAAAAATTTTTTGGATCGACTAAGGAATTATTTACATTAGTGAATATTCTATATTCATCAGATATTCTAACATCATAACCCATGCTACTTAATCCATATGATATTTTTCCCTCTGCAACTTGATGATCTAAAAATGGTTCAATCATATTGTGCTCTTTGCACATCTTCTTAATCCACGAGTCAGGCTGAATAGACATTACTTAGATTTTTTTTTATTTTTTTTTTGAAATAGTTTTCTTTTTTTTAAGTTTTTTCTTAAAGCTAAGCTCAAACGCTCATTTTTATCTTTAGAACTCATTCTTTGTTGGGATTAGTCAAAAAATCTAACGATATTGGTTTATTAGGATCTAATGGTTTTGATGTGGACTCTTCTTTTTTTTGGACTTCTTTAGCTAAACGTTTAGCTTTTTTTTCAGCAAGCTTTCTTTCTCTTTTAGCTTGCTTCTCCATAAGCTTGTTGCCTTTTGTAGATTTATAATCGTAGTGAATTCCCATAACATTTTTTTAGTAGATATAGATCATTATAGTCAAAAAATTAAGGCAATAATTTGAAAAAAATGCTTTATTATCAATAAATTACTAAATGTATTTTAGCTCCTGTAGTTAAATGGCATAACAAGTCATTGGTAATGACTAGTTCCCTGGTCAGTACAGGGTGGGAGCACCATTAATTTCTGTAAAATTTTTTTCTAAAAATAATTGAAATCGCAATTAGTATAAAAAACGCTAAAAGAGGAATATAAATATTTGGAGAAAAGATAATATCCATTATTCTGGGAACTTCTGAATTTTGATCGATTACTTTTTCAATCCCACTTCCAATTGAAACTGCCAAAAAAACCTGGGGTATTATTCCTAAAAAAGTTGCAAATAGAAAATTTTTAACTCTTACATTAAATAATGTTGGCAATAGACAGCTTATTTGCCAAGGAACTCCTCCAATGAATCTGTAAACAAGCAAATAAAAAAATTCAGATTTTTTCAATTTAATTTCAAGACTTTGAAATTTATTAAGAAATTTTTTTCTAATTACATCTCTTAAAAAATAATTTCCAAATATATATAAAAAAGTTGCTCCTACACTTAAACCAGTTACCACAACTAATGTTCCAATCCACTTGCCAAAAATAAAACCGCCCATAAGTGCTACGGGAGATCCGAAGCCTAAAAAAGGGAATACCCAAAGCACTGTTAGAAACAAGAAAGAAATTGAAACTAAAAATAAATTAGAATTCTTCAACTCAATTAAATAAGATCTGTTATTTCTCAAAAAATCATAAGATGTAATCTCCTGAAGACTGAATTTTGAAAAGAAAAAATATAAAAATAAACTAACAATTAATAAGTAAGATAAACCTATAAATAGTTTAATTTTTTTTGTTTTTTCCATGAATATTGTTATTTTATTCTTAAATCTTCTATTTGCTATTTTTATTATTGCTAATATAAAGGGGCAAAATTTATAAAATTTAATCAATTTATTTATGAAAAGAACATACCAACCTTCAAATAAAAAAAGAGCACGAAAACACGGGTTTAGATCAAAAATGAAGACTAAAGGTGGAAAAAAACTTTTATCTAGAAGAAGAGCCAGAGGAAGAAAATCTTTAACTGTATCAGTGTAAATTAATGAAAAGCAAAATTATTGCTCTTTCAAAAAACGAGGAATTTAAAAATTTACTTAAACAAAAAAAGTTTTCAAATAAGTACGTAACTATTTTCTTTGGTAATTTAATGAATAAAGATAATAAAAAACTCAATATTAGTTTTGTAACAAAAAAGAAATTAGGGAATGCTGTTAAGAGAAATAAGATTAAAAGAAGATTAAGGAATATATTAAACGAGGCAGTTAAAAAAATATCAATAAATTTTAACTATTCATACCTTGTTATCGCTAAGTCATCTATGCTAAATAATGAATACAAATTAATAAAAGAAACACTATTTCAGGATTTTGAAAAAATAAAATAATGAATATTTTTACAAGTATATTAATTAAAATTATCAAAGGTTATAAATATTTGATTAGCCCTCTATTTGGACATTCTTGTAGATATTTGCCTACTTGCTCAGAATACAGTATTGATGCACTTAAAGAATTTGGTCTATTAAAAGGATCATTTTTAAGTATTAAAAGAATCTTATCTTGTCACCCAATCAAATTTTTAGGTGGTGGTGAAGGTTTTGATCCTGTTAAAAAAAATACAAAATTAAAATAATATGGATACTAAAAATATAGTAGCAGCAATCTCATTATCAGCAGCAGTTATAGTTTTATATTCACTATTTTTTGCTCCTCCACCAATTACTAAAGAAAATGTGGCTGAAGGAAATAAAGTTGAACAAAACAGTGACACACCTTCTCTGGATCAAAAAGAAAATGTTGCTGAAATTTCTAGAGAAGAAGCTTTAAATCAAAGTGAGAGAATTAATTTTGAGAATGAAAGTATTGTTGGTTCTATTTCACTTAAAGGTGGGGTAATTGATGATCTAACTTTTAAGCAATATAATGTTAGTTTAGATTCACAGGAAAAAGTCACACTTCTTTCACCAAGAAATTCAAAAGATGGTTATTTAATTGAAAGTGGTTTTATTACGTCTGATAAAAATGTTGAAATACCAAATTCAAACTCTATTTGGAAAGTTTCAGGAAATAATAAGTTAACAGATCAATCTCCTATAAAAATATCTTGGACAAATGATCAAGGTATAACATTTGAGAAAGAGATCGCCTTAGATGATAAATATTTATTTTCAATTAAACAAAGTGTAATCAATCCTACAGATAAAAAATATGATTTTTATACTTATGGGCAAATCATTAGAAATGAAATGCCTGATATATCTAACTTCTATATCCTTCATGAAGGATTAGTGGCAACACTTGATGATGAACTTATTGAAGAAGATTACGATGATATACAAGAGAAGAAATTTTCAAGAACAGCTCAAAAAGGATGGTTAGGGATTGGAGATAAATACTGGGTAACTTCGCTAATTCCACCTAGAGAAAAAGAGTTTAAAACAACATTTGATTATAAAGATAAGTTCAGAGCAAATTTTGTATCAACAGAGCCATTAGAGCTTAATGAGAATTCATTGATTGAAGAAACCTTACAAATCATTGTTGCAGCAAAAAGAGTTGATGTAATTGATGGATATGCTGAATCTTTAAATATTGATAAATTTGACTTAACAATTGATTGGGGATTTTTATACTTTATTACCAAACCGTTATTTTTTGGAATAGATTATTTCTTTAAATTACTTGGAAATTATGGCCTGGCGATTATAGCAATTACGATATGCATAAGATTAGCATTTTTTCCACTTGCAAACTTTTCGTTTAGAAGCATGGCAAAAATGAAAGCCTTACAGCCTGAAATGGCAAGACTAAAAGAGTTGCACAAAGACGACAAAATGAAATTGCAACAAGCGATGATGGCTCTTTATAAAAAAGAGAAAGTAAACCCAATGTCTGGTTGTTTACCAATACTTGTACAAATTCCAGTTTTCTTTGCTTTATACAAAGTTTTATTTGTAACGATTGAAATGAGACAAATGCCTTTTTATGGCTGGATACAAGATTTATCTGAGAGAGACCCTACCTCTTTGTTTAATCTATTTGGATTATTGCCTTATGACGTACCGTCATTTTTAGTCATTGGAGCCTGGCCTGTTGCAATGGGTGTTTCTATGTGGGTTCAACAAAAATTAAATCCTGCACCAACAGATCCGATGCAAGCAAAAATATTTATGTTCTTTCCATTATTCCTAACAATAATTTTAGCACCTTTCCCAGCAGGGTTGGTAATATATTGGACAGTAAATAATATTTTAACTATGGCACAACAAGTTTTCATAATGAAGCGAACCACTGTTAAAACAACAACTTAATGTTGGATATTAAAGAAGAAGAATTAAAAACAATTCTACCATTAGATGGTCCTTCAACTGAAGAAGTAAAAAAATATTTAAAGAAATATAACAATGAATATATTGTTATTAAATGTGGTGGTAGTGTTTTAATTGATCAAATTCTTTTTGATATTTTTATTCAAGATATTTCAATACTAAATAAACTAGGATTTACTCCTATTATTGTTCATGGAGGTGGAAAAAGAATAAGCAATAAACTTAATGAGATAGGTTTAGAAAGTAAATTTATAAAAGGATTAAGGGTAACAGACAAAGAAACTATTAAAGTTGTAGAAGAAGTATTAATTGATTTTAATAAAGAAATTATCAATGCTCTAGATCAGAAAAATTGTAAAAGTCAGAGTATTAATTCTAAGGAAAATAATATTTTAACAGTCGTCCAAGAAAATGAAGAGCTTGGTTTTGTGGGCTCTCCTATAAATGTAGATCAATCAATAATAGATAAAATTATAGCAGATAAAAAAGTCCCTATTATTGCACCTTTAGGTTTGGATAAAAATGATCAAACCTATAACGTCAATGCAGACACTGCATCTGGTTATATTGCAAAAAAAATTAATGCCAGAAGGTTAATTATATTAAGTGACGTAGAAGGGGTTTTGGATAACAATAAAAATCTAATTCCAGAAATTAATTCAGAATCTATAAAAGACTTAATAGATAATGAAACAATTACTGGTGGCATGATCCCAAAAATAAATAATTGCTTAGATGTTGCTAGTAACGGAGTAAAAGGAGTTGTTATAATAGATGGAAGAAAAAATCATTCTGTTCTATTTGAACTTTTATCAGATGAAGGATCTGGAACTTTAATTAGACAATGAAAAATTTAAGCCATATTAAAAATATTCTATTTGATTGTGATGGTGTACTTTATAGTGACCTAGAAGCAGTATTTGGTCAAGTTAGCCGAAAAATGACTGAATATATTTCAAGTAAACTAAATGTAGATTTAAAAAAGGCCAAAGAACTTCAGACAAATTACTTTCACAAATATAACACAAGCTTAAACGGTCTAATGATACATCATGAAATTGATCCTAAAGAATTTTTAGATTTTGTTCATGATATTGATTTATCTTTTTTAGAAAAAGATACAGCACTAAAATATGAGTTAGAGAATATTAATTTAAGAAAATTTGTCTTTACTAATGGTAGTCAAAACCATGTAAAGCATATCACTACAACCCTAGGAATTGATGACCAATTTGAAGGTATATTTGATATCGTAGATGCAGAATATCATCCAAAACCAGAAGCTAAAGCTTTCGATTTAATGATAGAAAAATTTAAAATTGATCCAAAAGAAACTTTGTACATTGAAGATATAGCAAAAAACTTATCGATAGGTAAAGAGCGAGGAACAATTACTGCTTGGTTAATTAATGATGAGGAATGGGGCAAAAAAGAATCTGATAAAGAATATATTGATTATAAAATTGAAAATCTTACTTTATTTTTAAAAGAAATAAGGTTATTAAAAAACCAATAAATTATGAGTATAGAAAACATTATAAATGAAGCTTGGGAAAACAAAGATCAAGTTAATCAAAATTCAGATCAAAAATTAAAAGATACTATTAATCAAGTAATAGAAGATCTAGATAGTGGTAAATCTAGAGTTGCTGAAAAAATTGATGGTGAATGGATAACTCATCAACACTTAAAAAAAGCAATTATGCTAAGTTTTAGAATCCATGGTATGGAAACTTTAGATGGTCCCTACTCAGCTTGGAGAGATAAAGCTCATTTGTTAAAAGGAAAAACAGCTGGATGGTCAAACGCTGATTTTGAAAAAGCAGGTTTTAGAATGGTACCAAATACTGCAATGAGAAAAGGATCATATGTTGCTAAAAATGTAGTTCTAATGCCAAGTTATGTAAATATTGGTGCTTACATAGATGAAGGAACAATGATGGATACTTTTAGTCGTGCAGGTAGTTGCTGTCAGATTGGAAAAAATTGTCATATTTCAGCTGGAACTGGTATTGGTGGAGTTTTAGAACCAGCACAAGCTCTTCCAACCATTATTGAAGATAATGTTTTTGTAGGTGCTATGTCAGAAGTTGTGGAAGGTGTAATAGTTGGTGAAGGTTCGGTGCTTAGTATGGGTATGTATATTGGCCAATCAACTAAAATCGTTAATAGAAAAACTGGTGAAGTAACTCACGGTAAAATACCTCCTTACTCAGTTGTTGTTCCTGGATCATTACCAGACAAAAACAATCCTGCTGCGCCCTCATTGTATTGTGCAGTAATCATCAAACAAGTAGATGAAAAAACAAGATCTAAAACATCAGTAAACGATCTTTTAAGAGATTAAAATGCAAACCATTAATGAATTACAATTAGCCAAAGAGCTAATTCGTTACCCGTCTATAACACCAATAGATGCCGGGGTAATAAAATTCTTAGAAAAAAAATTAAGAAAACTTGGATTTAAAACTAAAATATTAGAGTTTAAGGAAAAAAACACTAAACCAGTAAAAAATCTTTATGCAAGACTTGGAGTTAAAGGTCCAAATTTTTGCTACGCTGGTCACTTAGATGTTGTACCTGCTGGAAACTTAAAAGATTGGACAGTAAACCCTTTTAGACCCTCAATTAAAAAAGGACATTTAATTGGAAGAGGAGCAAATGACATGAAAAGCTCTATTGCAGCTTTTGTTTCTGCTGTCAGCATTTTTTTAAAAAATAACAAAAAATTTAATGGCTCTATAAGCTTACTAATTACAGGTGATGAAGAGGGAATTGCTATTAACGGTACAAAAAAAGTTGTCGAATACTTAAAAAAAAGAAAAGAGAAAATTAATTTTTGTTTAGTTGGAGAACCAACTAATCCAAATAAATTGGGAGAAATGATTAAAATTGGTCGAAGGGGAAGTATGACTGGCAGACTTTCAATTATAGGTATTCAGGGTCATGTTGCTTATCCTCATAGGGCTAACAATCCATCTACTGCTCTTGTTCAAATATTAAAAGAATTGAAGGAAATTAAATTTGACAAAGGAACAAAAGACTTTCAGCCAACAAACCTAGAAGTTACAAAAATAAATATTGATAATACTGCTGATAACGTAATTCCAGGTTTGGCTAATGCAACTTTTAATATTAGATTTAATAACAAACATTCATCGAATTCAATTAAGAAAAAAATAAGTAAAATATTGAAGAAAATTTGTCATAAAAATAAGTCAAATTACAAAATTGAATATAGTGTATCTGGTGAAGCTTTTTTGACTAAACCAAATCAAACTACATATATGATACAAGATATAATTAAAAAAATTACAAAAATTAAGCCTGAACTCTCAACGACAGGAGGCACATCTGACGCAAGATTTATTAAAAAGATTGCTCCCTGTTTAGAATTTGGTTTGGTTGGAAAAACAATGCATAAAGTAGATGAGGCAGTTTCTTTAGGTGATTTAAAAAAATTAACTTTAATTTATTCAAATATTTTAAAGAATTATTTTAAGTGAAAACAGCTTTAATTACTTCTGATAAATACAAAAATCACAATACAGGAGATGGACATCCTGAAAAAATAGATAGAGTTACAGCTGTTATTGATAACTTTAAAAGATTAGGTAACAAAAATTTAATTTGGAAAAAGCCTTCAAAATTTGAAAAATCAATATTAATAAAAACTCACTCTTCTAAGTATATTGAACATGTCGATCAATCGTTCCCTCAAAATGGATTTAATTTCTTAGATGGAGATACAGTTATCTCCCCTGGTAGTAAAGAAGCAACAAAAGATGCTGTTGGATCAATTATAGCAGCGATTGATGGTGTGGAGGAAAAAGAATTCAAAAATGCTTTTTGTGCAGTAAGACCTCCAGGTCATCACGCAGAAAAAGAGAAAGCAATGGGCTTTTGTATTTACAACAATGTTGCAGTTGGAGCTAATTATTTAATTGAAAAATATAGTTATAAAAAAATAGCTATAATTGATTTTGATGTCCATCATGGAAATGGGACACAAGACATTTTTTTCAACAATGAAAAAGTTTTATATATTTCCACTCATCAATTTCCATATTATCCAGGTTCAGGTTCGGAAAAAGAGATTGGAAAATTTAATAATATTTTAAATATTCCACTTGAAGCTGGAACAAGTGCTAGAGAATATTTAAATGCATATGAACTAGTATTAAAAAAATTAAAAGAATTTAAACCGGAATTTCTATTGTTTTCTGCAGGTTTTGATGCACATATTGATGATCCTTTGGCACAATTAAAACTTAATGCTGAAGATTATTATACAATTACAAAAAGAACTTTAGAAATTTCAAAATCATTTTGTAGAGGTAATGTAGTATCTATACTAGAAGGTGGATATGACTTAAAAGCACTACAAGATAGTACTCAAAGACATGTTGATGCCTTAATAGAATTTAATTGATAATTCCCAATAAAAAACTAAATAAAACTCAATGAAATTATATAAAATTAAAAAATCTGATATCGATAAAAAAGGTAAAGGACTTTATGCTACTAAAGATATCAAAGAAGGTACAAAGATAATCGATTACGTTGGTAAACTAATTACAAAAAAACAAACTGAAGAGTCTAATAAATATGACAATAGTAAACCAATCTATTTATTTACTATCAACAAAAGATATGACCTTGATGGAGATTTTTCATGGAATACTGCAGGATTAATTAATCATTCTTGTGACAATAATTGTGATTATGATGGTAAGGGTCTAAAAATTTGGGTTAAAGCAATTAGAGATATCAAAAAAGGTGAAGAATTTACCTGCGATTACGGTTTTGGTTATGATGAAAATTACAAACAATTTATCTGTAAGTGTAAGTCAAAAAATTGTTGTGGGTACATTGTAAGAGCAGAGTCTAGATGGCGAATAAATAAAAAATTTGCCATGAGTAATAAAAAAAATCTAATAAAAAACTCTAGATAAAAATAATCCTGTAGGTGGTGCTGGAGGAGCACACAGCGACCTTTTTTTAGACTTTAGAGCTTTGTCAAATTTTTTTAAGTCCCATTTCTTTTCACCTAAATATTTTAAACAACCAACCATAGATCGTACTTGCTGTTGAAGAAAAGATTGAGATTTAAACTGAATTTCTATTTTATGATTTAAAGATTTTAATTTTACAAAATCCATCGTTCTAATTGGACTCTTAGCATTACAACTTGAGGCCCTAAATGTTGAGAAATCTTTAGATCCAACTAATTTTTTTGCCCCTAATTTCATCAAATCTAAATCTAATTTTTTTCTTACATGCCAGACTTGGTTTTTTTCAATCACAGGTGAACTTGTTCTATTTAAAATGACATATTTATAAACTCTCTTTTTTGCAGAAAATCTTGAGTGAAAGTTGCTGGTCCTTTTTCTTATTTTAAGGATTGCAATATTTTCATTTTTTAAAAAGTGATTAATTGAGTTAATAAATTTATCTAAGCTCAATAATTTATTTTTTAAATCAAAATGCGCGGACTGCTCGATAGCATGAACACCAGCATCTGTTCTACCCGATCCAATTATAGTAATGTTTTCTTTTAATAACTTTCTAATTTTGTCTTGAAGTATTCCTTGAATGGTTTTATTTTTTTTTTGAATTTGCCAACCTTTGTAATTTGTACCTAAATATTCTATCAAAAGCTGATATCTAAACATTTATATCTTTGAACCTTTTTTTATCTGCGAACCTTGAATAAATTCACCAATATTTTGAGGTCTTTTCCCTTGCCTCTGAATTTCCTTAATAATTATCGATTGATTATTACCACAAGCAATTTCAATATTATTACTTAATACTGACCCTGGATTTCCTTGAGCTCTTCCAACTTGAGCTTTTAGAATTTTATATCTTTCTCCATTAAACATAAAAAATGCTCCTGGTGATGGATATAAACCGTTTATCTTACCAATAATTTTTTCAGCATTTTCATCCCAGTTAATCTGACCTTCAGTTTTTTGAATTTTTGATGCATAGGTTGCATTCGAATGATCTTGCTCAATAAAATTTGCTTTACCATCTAAAATATCATCTACGTTATCTAAAATTTTTTCTGCTCCTAAGTTAGAAAGCTTTTCACTAATTTCTAACGCATTCAAATTTTCATTAAGTTGAATTTTATAATTATTACAAACTGGTCCTGTATCTAATTTTTCAGCAATTCTCATTATACTTATTCCAGTCTCTTGATCTAAATTCATAATTGACCTTTGAATTGGTGCGGCACCTCTCCATTTAGGCAGTAAAGATGCGTGTATATTTATAAAACCTTGTTTAGTTAGGTTTAGAAATTTTTTAGGTATGATTTGTCCGTAAGCAACAACTATTGATAAATCAGCATCTAAAGAATTTAAAAAATTATACTCCTCCTCATTATTTAATACTGACGGCGTTCTATATTCTAAATTTAAAGCTTCAGAAATACCTTGTATTGGAGACTTATTAATTTTTTGTCCTCTTTTTGATTTTTGAGGTGGCTGTGTATACACACAAGAAATATTATATCCATTTTGATATAAAGATTTTAAAATTGGTACAGCAAACATGGGCGTACCCATAAAAACTAACTTTTTTGACATTTTTTAAACTTCAGCTGTATTTGATTTTAATTTTAAAAGTTTCTTTATGATCATTGATTTTTTTAGTTTTGAGAGATAATCGATAAATAATATCCCTTCCAAATGATCCATTTCATGCTGTATGCATGTTGCAAGTAATCCATCTGCCTTTAGTAGCTGTTTCTTTCCATTGTAATCTAAATACTCTACCTCACATTTACTTGGTCGATCTATTTCAGCAAATTGATTTGGTACAGATAAACACCCTTCTTCATAAGTTGCCTTGAGCGGATCTTTATTTTTTATAACTGGATTTACAAAGTATCTAGGCTCTTTTTTGTTTTCATCCTTGCTTATATCCATCACTATAATTCTTTTTGGTATACCAATCTGAATTGCTGCAAGACCAATGCCATTTGCATCATACATTGTATCGAGCATATCATTCATTAATTTTTGCTCTTCACTTCCAACAGCTTTTACAGGTTTTGATACTTGTCGAAGTAATTTGTTTGGTTCTGTAATAATCGTTCTTATCGCCATAAAATTTCTATGTTATTATAATTTTTATACTTTTAAAGGGAGAACTTTTAGCAATAGTTTATTTCTTATTAAATCAGCATTTATTAGATTTAGTGTATTCGAAATAAAATAAAGTCTTTTTTCATCAATATTTTCTATTCTGTCATTACCTATTATCTCAATTAAAGATAATAAAACTGTTCCAACTTCATTTGCTTCTATCAACTCCGCTAGATTTTCATCTATTTCAAAAGGTTTTTGTGAATACAAACTGTCATACTCGCTTGATATTTCTACTCCGTCTGATTTCAGACTTTCTATAAAAATTATATCTTTAGTGGACAAAGTTTCATTACTAAAAATTTTTCTATCAAGAAATTTTTTTAAATCTTCTTGTATTTCAGATTTTGAATAATCTCCTCTAAAATAATTTACCCACTTAGATTGATGTAAAATATTATTATTGTATTGAATTTTTTTGAACTCTGAATTCTGATTTTTTGAATAGTTATTGTAGAAACTTAAATAATCTGAAGGAACATTATCTACTTCAATTTCGTTCAAAAGGTTATTTAGCTCTTCATCAAAAGCTAAACTAATTTTATTGTCCTCAAATAGCTGCTTCAACAACTGTAAAAATTCCAATTTCAATTCTGGTTCACTCGTTAAAAGTGCTCTTTGATAAATTAATGCTCTTGCTTCTAATGGAGATAGCAACTTGTAAGCATCGGTTGCACTTAACAATTGATCAATATTAAATTGAAATTTTTTATAATATTCAAATAAGTCTTTTTCTGAGAAAATTTTATAATTTGCAGCTTTCTCAATAATTAAAATTTTGTCTTGATCATTTATGTCAACATTACTTAGATCTGGTAGTAAATTTGAATTTGATAGATATTTCCAAATTAATTGAGGTGTATTTTCATTAGGTTCATATGAAAAATCTGGATTTGTCCTATGAGCTAAATGAAACTCAAATACTGAACTTTCAGAAATTTCTTTAGATGCTTCCTCAATATAACCAAAAAGGTAGTTCATTTTATTTTCAAAATATTCATCTTGAAAACCTAACTCTTTTGAAAGATCTAGAATTAATTGTGCTTCTTCATTTTTTCCATAATTAACTAAACAATATAAATTTAATTTAGATAAATATTCATCTTCAACTGGTTCTTTAATTTTTGTAAAAAATTCACAGGTCTTCTTAATATCTTTATCTGATAAATAGTTGTCTAATAAATGTCTGGTTAGTTTGGGATGAGAATTTACAATTTGATTATTAACCAAAAATTCTTCAATGAGTTCTAAATTAGAATTTTTAATTAACCAATCAGATTTAAATTTTAAAAATTCATTTTCCGTAATATTTTGATTAGGATAATGAGCGTTAGTTAATAATGAGATTTCCATAATTTCTAAAGCATCATTAGAAAGATTAATTCTCTCTAAACTGTCAAATAAGCTTTTTAACTTTTGACCATCAGAATTCGTCCACATATCAATAGTCAAACCATGTTCTGCAGGATCGTATAATCCTACGATTTTGACTTCTTTTGATATCAAATTTTCATCTAATTCTATCGAGCCAGTATTTTTATCTGACTGCATATCAAAGACACTTATTTGATCGTTATTATTTTCACCTTCAATAATAATCGCTTCCTCAACAGTTTCATTTTCTTTTTTTTCAAGATTCCATATATCAATTGGATTATCTTCTGCGTGAAGAGGATTTAAAATAATTAGATAAGTTAAAAAAATAAAAAGGAATTTTTTATTTAACAATTTTAAAATTTTCATTTGGAATAATTTTTTCAATTTCCTTTTTTGGAGCAGGAAAATCAATTGAATTGAGAATTAAAACAACGCCAAGAACAATTACTAGTCCAAAAACAGATTTAACAACTAGTCCGATTATACTTTTTTTACCTGAACTTGTATTTTTGTTGAATTGCATATAACTTTAGTTAATTTCAAATTAAGACATATTTGTGTTTTTTCAATATTTAAACTTATGAAATCAAAAAAAAATCTAGTTTTTCTAGGCATGATGGGATCTGGTAAGAGTTCTATAGGCTCTTTAGTAGCAAAAAAATTTAAATTAAATTTTGTAGATGTAGATAAAGAAATAGAGAAAAATTTAAATACAACAATTCGAAAAATATTCGAAACAAAAGGAGAAGAATATTTTAGAAAAATTGAAGAAAAAACTACGCTTAAGAAATTAAAACTTAGTTCTGCAGTTATCTCTCTTGGGGGAGGTGCTTTTACAAATAAAAATATTAGAAATGAAGTTTTAAAAAATCATTATTCATTTTGGTTAAATTGGAATGAAAAAATTTTAGTTGAAAGAATTAAAAATAGCAAAAAAAGACCTTTAACAATTAATGCTACGGATAATGATTTAATTGATTTAATTAAAAAACGAACTAACATTTATTCTAAAGCCTTATATGAAATCAAATGTGATAATCTTACAAAAAATGAAATAGTAAGCAAAATTGAGGAAATTTATGAAACCAATTAAATTAAAAATTGAAACCAAAACACAAAAATATCCAATAATAATTGGATCAAATTTAATTACTAACCTATCAAAAATAATTAAGAATAATTCCTTAACATTCAATCAATGTCTTCTTGTAGTTGATAAAAATGTACCAAAAAAATTTATCACTAAAATAAAAAATTTATTAAAAAAAAAGAGAATACATATATGTTTTTTTAATGCCAATGAGGCCAATAAAAACTTTAATATTATTAATAAGATCCTAGAAATTTTATTAAATAAAAACTTTTCTAGAGATGACTGTATAATATCAATAGGTGGGGGTATTACAGGGGATGTAAGTGGTTTTGCATCTAGTATTTTTAAAAGAGGTATGAAATTTATAAATATACCAACAACACTTTTATCCCAAGTCGACTCTTCGATTGGTGGCAAAACTGGCATAAATTCACATTACGGAAAAAACCTAATTGGTAGTTTTTATCAACCAAACTTAGTTATATCAGATGTTGATTTTCTTAAATCGCTGCCAAAAAGAGAGATTGTTTGTGGATATGGAGAAATTTTAAAACATTCACTGATAAGAGATAAAAATTTTTTCAAATTTTTAAATAGAAATGTTAGTAAAATCACTAAACTGAGTTCTCCATTTATTGAAAAAGCAATTTATGAAAGCTGTAAAATTAAAAAAAGCGTTGTTGAAAAAGATGAGAAAGAAAAAAATTTAAGAAAAGTTTTAAATTTTGGACATACATTCGGCCATGCTTATGAAGCAAGCTTAAATTATGATAAGAAATTAAATCATGGTGAAGCGGTAATTCTAGGGATAAAGACAGCATTAAGTTTTAGTTTAAATTTAAAAATACTTAAAAAAAGTGATTACAACTTAATATTAAATCATATCAATAATTTAAATCTAGCAATGTCTATTAATAAATTTTTTACAAAAAAAGATATAAATAAAATATTATTTTTCATGACAAAGGATAAAAAAAATAAATCTCAAAAAATTAATTTAGTACTTTTAAAAAAAATTGGATCTCCACAAATTAATATTGAATATCCAAAAGAAAGATTGAAAAAATTTTTTAATGATTACTTAAGTTAGTTGAATTTGAATTGAGTGAATAGTTTCATTCAATTCTTTATCTAATACTTTATAAATTTTTTTATTACTTTCAATTCTGCTCATGCTTTTTAACTCATCAGAAACTATATTTAACTTTAAATGATATTTGCCTTCTTTGTTACCTTTGTGATTTTTGTGAAGAAAAGATTTATCTTCTATATCTATAGTTTGAATGTTTATTTGATCTGACAATTTTTTTTTTATAATTGCAATTAATTCATTTATATCCATATAGTAATTACTATATCATGAAAAATATTTGTGACTGGAATAATTGTAATGAAATTGGTGAATATAGAGCACCGATTGAGAAAGATAATAGCAGGAAATATAGAATGCTGTGTCTAGAACATGTTAAAGAATTTAACAAAAAATGGAATTATTTTTCAGGGATGAGTGATAATCAGGTAATCAATTTTTTAAAGTCAGATATGACTTGGCATAAACCTACTCAAAATTTTAGTTCTTCAGATAATTTTTTTAAAGTTTTATGGAACACAACTTTAAAAGATGAATTTGATAAAGATAAATTCAACGGAGACTATAATCATATGCGTCAATTTAAATTTGATCATAAAGATATTAAAGCATTTGGAATATTGGGAATATCTGTGGGTTTAAAGTGGCAAAAAATACAAGAAAAATTCAAAGTGCTTGTTAAAAAATTTCACCCTGATATGAATGCCGGTGATAAAAAATACGAGGAAAAATTAAAACTGATAACTTTAGCTTATACACAGCTAAAAAACACTTATAGGGAAAAAATTGACTCCAAATCTTAACATTCAACCTGACATAAAAGTTTCTTTAAAACAATCTTTTGGAATAGATTCCGAAATGGAAGTAGATGCATTTTCAAAAAAAAGTGAATATGTGCCTGAAATAGATAAAAACTATAAATTTGATAGAGATACTACACTTGCAATCATTTCAGGATTTGCGTTCAATAAAAGAGTATTGGTACAAGGATATCATGGTACTGGAAAATCAACACACATAGAGCAAATAGCTGCAAGACTAAACTGGCCGTGCATTCGAGTAAATTTAGACAGTCATGTTAGTCGAATAGATTTAATAGGTAAGGATGCAATTGTACTTAAGGATGGAAAACAAGTGACACAGTTTAATGAGGGTATTCTGCCATGGTCAATTCAAAATCCAGTTGCTTTAGTATTTGATGAGTATGACGCTGGAAGACCTGATGTTATGTTCGTTATTCAAAGAGTTTTAGAGGCTGAAGGAAATTTCACGCTACTAGATAAAAACAAAGTAATAAGTCAAAATAAGCATTTCAGATTATTTGCTACATCTAATACAGTTGGGCTTGGTGATACTACTGGACTTTATCACGGAACACAGCAAATTAACCAAGGTCAAATGGATAGATGGAATATTGTAACAACATTAAACTATCTAAGCCTAGATAAAGAAGTGGATATAGTTTTATCAAAGAATAAAAATTTAAATAATACTAAGGGAAAAGAAAAAGTTGCTAATATGATTAAAGTAGCATCCTTAACTAGAAAAGGTTTTATTGCTGGAGATATATCAACTGTAATGAGCCCAAGAACAGTCCTACATTGGGCTGAAAATTCTGAAATTTTTAAGGATACTGGGTATGCTTTTAGAGTAACCTTTTTAAATAAGTGCGATGATATTGAGAAAAACACAATCGCAGAATATTATCAAAGATGTTTTGGTGAAGAATTGCCTGAATCTTTGATCAATATTCAAATCTAAATGAGCAATAAAGAAACAAATTTAAAAGAAAAATTTAGAATTGCTTTATCTTCAACAGCAAAAGTTATCGCAGACGATATTGATATAAACAACAATTCTTCCGAAGATAAAAAGACGAAAGATATTTCCTCTTTTGAAATAAATGATCTAACTAGTCCAAGCGATTTTATAAAATTAAGGGCTGAAACAGACTCTACAGCACTTAAAAAAAGGTTTTCTAGTGAAAAAATTTACAGAAAAAATTTGCCTTCAAATACTTCCTCTAGATCTTTATATAATATAGCTGAAAAGATTAGATATGAAGCACTAGGAGGCAAAATGTTCAAAGGAATTCAAAAAAATTTTTCTGAAAACTATTCACAAATAATTAATCGGAAAAGAAAAGATCAGCTTAAAACGAAAGAAGACGTTCCTGTTGCTGAAGCGTTTGAGCTATATATGCTTAAAAATTTTCATAATATAGACCTAAATCCTTTAACGTCTAGAATGCTTAATTTCTGGGAGAAAGATTTTGAGCAATCAATTAAGAAACATAAAGAGTTTTTATTAAATAATTTAGAAAATCAAAATACATACAGTTCTAAATTTTCAGAAATACTAGAAGAAATGGATATTTTTCAAAGCGATGAGGAAGACCAAGAAGAGGAAGAAAATCAAGATCAAGATCAAGACAATCCCTCAAATGATGACCAAAATAAAGACAATGAAGATAGCAAAAATGAAAATGATGAACAGCAAACAGAGGCATCTGTTGATGCTGATTATAGTATAGACGAGTTTAATTTGGATGAGCAGTTATCTGATGTTGAGTCTGATGAACAGAACTCTGAGCAGGTAATTCAAAAAAAAATTGATAATGTAAATATTGATTATAAAATATTTACTACACAATACGACGAAGTTGTTAGAGCTGAAAATCTAGAAAATGCAGATGAGGCTAATAAACTTAGAAAAAATTTAGATCAACAGTTAATTGGTTTTCAAGATGTAATTACTAAGTTAGCTAATAAACTTCAAAGACAATTACTAGCAAAGCAAAATAGGGCTTGGGAATTTGATTTAGAAGAAGGCTTACTTGATAGTTCAAAGTTACCAAGAATAATAATGGATCCATATAATTCTTTGTCATTTAAAAAAGAAAAGGATCTAGACTTTAAAGATACAGTTGTAACTTTGCTTATTGATAATTCTGGGTCTATGAGAGGGAGACCAATAACGATTGCTGCTATTTGTGCAGATATCTTGTCAAGAACACTCGAAAGATGTTCGGTCAAAGTAGAGATTTTAGGATTTACCACAAAAAACTGGAAAGGTGGACAAAGTAGAGAATTTTGGACTAAAAATTCAAAACCAAAAACACCTGGTAGACTTAACGATCTAAGACATATAATTTATAAAGGTGCAGATACACATTGGAGACAGGCAAAAAATAATTTAGGCTTGATGTTAAAAGAGGGCTTGTTAAAAGAAAATATTGATGGAGAAGCTATATCTTGGGCATACAACCGGATTAAAAAAAGAAAAGAGGAAAGAAAAATTTTAATGGTAATTTCTGATGGAGCTCCAGTTGACGACTCAACACTTTCAGTAAATTCGGGAGACTTTTTAGAAAAACATTTAAAGAAAATGGTCAAATTTATTGAGAATAAATCTGATATTGAAATTTTAGCGATTGGTATTGGCCATGATGTTTCGAGATATTATGATAGAGCTATAAAAATTACTGATGTAAATGAATTAGGTGATGTGATGATATCTCAACTTAGCTCTTTGTTCGAAACAAAGAAAAAATTTCATTGAATATTAAATAAATCTTTATTTCTCCATTTAATTATTACTTCAGCACCAGATCTTGTTTTGGAGTTTCTACATATTACAGAGGCAAAATTTTTTTCTAACAATGTTTTTCCTATAAACAAACCTAAACCAAGCCCTGTTTTTGATTTGTCTTGAGGATTATTTGATTTTAAATATGGTTCTCCTATTTTTGATAAAATATCTTTTGGATAACCTGGACCGTCATCTTCAATACTGATTTCGGTAAATTCGCTATCACTCTTTAAATTTATGAAAATATTTTCGTTGGAAAATTTATTAGCATTACCTATAAAATTTCTTAGTCCATAGACAATTTCTATGGATTTAATTATTTTTTTTGAATTAGAATCTTGATCAAAATTAAATATAAAGTTTTTTGTACTTATTTCTTTAAATGAATTTAAAATTTCATTTAAATAATCTTTAATTGAAATATCCTTATCAATAAATTCATCTTCTTCATCTGGATTTAATGTTAATTTTTTTAATATTTCATTACATCTTTCAACCTGACTTGATAATAAATTGATATCTTTTTCTACATCTTTGTTACCTTCAAATTGTTTTAGTAATTCTTGGGTAATTATTTTTATTGTAGAAAGTGGTGTTCCCAATGAATGAGCAGCTGCAGCTGCTTGACCGCCTAAGGACAATAGTTCATGTTCTTTGGCCATTACTTCTTCCATTTTCGTAAGAGCTTCTTTTCTTAACCTAGACTGAGTTCCAAATGTCATTGCAAAATAATTTAAAAAAACAAGAGCAATAATCAAAGCAATTGGGATAGAGTAATAATAATAGGGATTTACATGAAAATGATTGCCAAGTGGAGAAGGTAATGCTGTTGAATAAAAAGTTAAAAATACAATTGAGAAAGCTGTCAACAATACAAGCATAGTATTTGTTCTAAAGCTTAAATTTGATGATGAAAATACACTTGGTATAATTATAAAAATAACAAATGGATTAAGAATTCCACCTGACAAGTACAGTAAAACTGCTAATTGCAAAATATCAATAACTAAAAAAATGAAAGCTGATCTATCTGATAATTGAGTTTTTTTGTAAATAAAAATTAAGTAAAAATTACTTATGATGCCAATAAATATAATTAGATTAGAAGTTATAAAATCAAATTTAAAATCTAATACAAAGTATACAAAATTAACTGCAATTAACTGTCCTATTATTCCAATCCATCTTAAAGCAATATAAGTAGATTTTTTGAATGAATGGTGTTTTGAAGTTTCAAAAAACTTCATTTTTAAATATCAAGATTTTTTACATTAATAGCATTTGAAACTATAAAATCTTTTCTTAACGCAACATCAGTTCCCATTAGTGTATGGATAAGACTTTGATCTTTTTTAAGATCTTTAGAGTACTGAACTTGAAGCAAATTTCTAGTTTCAGGGTCTAAAGTAGTATTCCACAGCTCTTCTGGATTCATTTCGCCAAGACCTTTGAACCTTTGAATATTCATTTTTGATTTTTCTAAATCTAAAGAATTATAATATTCTTTTGAGCCTTTTTTTAATTTTTTTAATTCCTTGTTATTTTTTACGATATAATCCTCTAATTCTTTTTCATCTTTAATATAAATTCCCTTTGAACCTTTATTAATTTTAAACAAAGGAGGTTGAGCTAAGTAAACATGTCCATTTTCGATTAATTTATTAAATGGTTTGTTATTAAAAAAAGTTAACAACAATGCTCTTATGTGAGAACCATCAACATCGGCATCGGTCATTATAATTATTTTACCATATCTTAAATCTTTTAAATCTATCTCATGTGATTTAGGATCAAGTCCCAACGCATTAATTAATGTTACAATCTCATTTGAAGATATCATTTTTGCAAGAGCCTTTGTTCTTATATCTGAACCATTACCATTCCCGTTACCGTTCTTTTTTACATTTATATCCTCAACATAAGTGTTTAAAATCTTACCTCTTAGAGGCAAAACTGCTTGGTTTGCTCTATTTCTTCCTTGCTTTGCGGATCCACCTGCTGAGTCTCCCTCAACAATAAATAATTCTGTACCCTCTTGTTTTCCTATCTGACAATCAGCCAATTTTCCGGGTAATCCACTTAATTCAAGAGCTCCTTTTCTTCTTACATTTTCTCTAGCTTTTCTAGCAACATCTCTTGCCATTGCCGCTTGAATAACTTTAGCCAATACTATTTTAGCAATCGATGGATTTTGGTCAAACCAAATTGATAGTTTTTCATTAACTAATGTTTCAACAATCATTCTAACTTCGGATGAAACCAGCTTATCTTTAGTTTGTGAAGAAAACTTAGGATCAGGAATTTTAGTTGAAAGCACACATGTTAAGCCTTCTTTAATATCATCTCCTGAAATAGCTAATTTATTCTTTTTTAATAAATTATTTTCATTTGCGTATTTATTTACAACTCTTGTAAGAGCACTTCTAAAACCTAATAAATGTGTTCCACCATCTTTTTGATAAATATTATTTGTGTATGGAAATATATCTTCTGCATAACCCGCATTCCATTTTAATGAACACTCTATTTCAATGTTATGTTTTTTGCCTTCAATGTAAATTGGTTTTCGAAACAAATCATTACCATTTTTATTTTGTAGTTTTTCTCTTTTATCATCTAAAAAATCTACAAACTCTAAAACACCACCATCAAATTTAAATTCAGATATTTTTTCTTTTTTTTGACTGGCGTCAGTAAAAATTATTTTTATACCTTTATTTAAGAATGCCAACTCTCTCATTCTTTTAATTAAAATATTTGCACTAAATTTAATTGATGAGAATATATCTTTCGAAGGTAAGAATGTTATTTGAGTTCCTGTATTTTTAGATTTTCCAACTACTTTAAGAGGGGATTTTGCTTCACCATTTTTAAATTCTATAAAGTGTTTTTTTCCATCTCTATTTATTTCTAATTCTAGTTTTTCTGACAATGCATTGACAACTGAAACACCAACTCCATGTAGTCCACCAGAAACTTTATATGAGTCATGATCAAACTTACCACCAGCATGAAGTTGAGTCATAATTACCTCGGCTGCAGATTTTTTTTCCCCTTTATGCATGTCAACAGGGATACCTCTTCCATCATCATTTACAGTAATTGTTCCATCAGAGTTAATTTTTACATTAATATTTTTACAATGACCTGCTAATGCCTCATCTATCGAGTTATCTACAACCTCATAAACCATATGATGTAAACCGGTACCATCATCAGTATCTCCTATATACATCCCTGGTCTTTTTCTGACTGCTTCAAGGCCTTTTAAAACTTTAATTGAATCTGCTTGATATGTATTTACGCTTGTCATTTTTTAAATTTTGGAAAGAAAAAATTATAACATTTTTTTGAAAAATTGCTGATTTATCTTAATAATTTAACAGTTAAATACTCAAATTATTGTTGAAAAACTTAGCAAATTTAATGGCGGAGAGAATGGGATTCGAACCCATGAAAGAATTGCTCCTTTACACGCTTTCCAAGCGTGCGCCTTCAACCACTCGGCCACCTCTCCAGTTATTTTTCTTTTGAAATTTTAAGAACACCAATAAATGCCTCTTGAGGTATTTCCACTCTTCCAAATTGTTTTGATCTGGCCTTACCCTTTTTTTGTTTTTCTAATAATTTTCTTTTTCTATCTGTAGCTCCACCACCGTGAATTTTTGTCAAAACATCTTTTTTAAACCCTTTAATAGTTTCTCTAGCAATAATTTTTCCTCCTATTGCAGCTTGGACAGGAATCATAAAATTATGTCTAGGAATTAAGTCTTTTAATTTTTCACAAACTTCTCTCCCAGTTTTTTGAGCAAAATCTTTATGTATCATCATAGCTAAAGCATCAACAGGTTCACCATTCACTAAAATACCAAGTTTTACTAGATCGTCTTCTCTATGTTCAATTATTTCATAATCAAAACTTGCGTATCCACTTGTCATAGACTTAAGTCTATCGTTAAAATCAAACACAACTTCATTTAAAGGAAGTTCATAATTTACTACTGCTCTATTACCGGAATAACTAAGGTTAGTTTGTACTCCTCTTTTGTCCTGACACATTTTAATTATTGAACCCAAGTACTGATCTGGAGTAATAATAGTAGCCTTGATCCAAGGTTCTTCAATATATTTTATTAATGTAGGGTCAGGCAAACTTGATGGATTTTGTAAATCCACAATATCACCACTATTTAAATGAACTTTATAAACTACACCTGGAGTTGTTGTTAATAAATTAACGTCAA
>CACFZQ010000015.1:0-23821 GCA_902570835.1 uncultured Pelagibacteraceae bacterium
CAAAATTAGAAAGATAAGAAGAGATGTAGTAAAAAAATTCATTTAAAGATTTTGATTTAAACGCAGTTTTGTGACCTGTCTCATGCCATAATGGATTTGAAAAACCGTAAATGTTTCCATAAACCAAAAACCAAAAAGCAGACCACCATGTACCCCAAGTTATATATGCTAAGGTTCCTGTTATTAATAACAATCCAAAAAAAACTGAAACATGTTGAAGACCTTTAATATCAGATTTTTTTGAAAGTTCTTTAAGAACCTCAATATCAACTTTACACCGGTGCCATTTTTCTAATTTTACATCCATAATAAATAATATGTATAAAAACTATACATAATTTTACATAAGGCAAAAAAAAAGGGCAAGTACAAAATTGTACCTGCCCTTAATTTAAATTTTAAGTAAAATTATTACTTAGCTCTTTTTCCCGCAGAACTAGTTGCAGCAGCCCAGATTACTAGACCGAATGCAATTTTGTTAATGAAGTCAGCTAAGTTATAAACAACGTTAAGTGAGTTAGCGTCTACTCCACCAGTTAAGTAACCAAATACATAACCTAATGGGTAAATTGCCCAACCTACTGTAACAATCATTCTCATTGCTCCAAATGCAGTTACAAGAGCCTTGTTACCACTCTTCGCTGCAGCTTTACCAGCTTCACCTGAGAATACTTCATAAAGAATATATACCCAACCTGCCATTCCGATAATGAAACCTAGTGTAGCATTAATATATCCTGCTTCACCTAAGTAACCACCGATAAGCATTACTAATGAACCGATTAACAATCTCCAGAACATTCCAGAATTTGCTTTACCGATAGCTGCTAGAATTAAATAGAATTCTACCATCTGTAGTGGCACAGTGATTAACCAGTCAATGTATCTGTAAACAGTTGGCGAGTCTCCAGTAGCAACCCATACTTCTCTCATGTACATGTAGTGTATGAATGCAATACCAGTTACTAGACCAGCAACAATAACTGACGTTCTCCAGCCTGATGCGACATTGCCTGCTTCCATGAAAAAGAAAGCAGTAGCTGCTAACATTCCCATAGAGATAACCCAGAATGAAATTCCCACGAAGTCATCTTGCATCAACATCGTTGCTTCTGCTGCAATAGCTACACCTGAAAAACCTATTAAGGTCATGGCTGCTAGAGCAAACAATTTAAGTTTTTTCATAAAAAACTCCCTCTTCGTTAGTTTTTATTATTTAGTTTATATAAACTAGACTTAAGTTTCCCTAAATCAAAGTTCACGTTAAATAGCAAATAAAATTGGTTTAATGAAGAGCAAATTGTCACTAATTAACATTGATTTTACTTAATTTTTAAAATTAAATACAATTTATAAGTTAAAAACCAAAATAATTACTTAAATCGAATCAAATAAATATGTCAGATAAATTCAACAAAATTTACAATCATTCAATAAAAAATCCTGAAAAATTTTGGCAAGAAGCAGCTGAAGACATCTTTTGGTTTAAAAAACCGACAAAAATTTTAAATAAATCTAATCCTCCCTTCTTTAAATGGTTCGAGGATGGAGTAACCAACACGTGTTACAACGCCTTAGACATTCATATCGATCAAGGTAGAGGAAAAAACACTGCCCTTATATATGATAGCCCCATTACAAGTAACAAAAGTAAATTTACCTACGAGGAACTTAGATCTAAAGTTGCAAAATTTGCTGGAGCATTAAAAAATCAGGAAGTAAATAAAGGTGACCGAGTAATTATTTACATGCCAATGATCCCAGAGGCTGTGATCGCAATGCTTGGGTGTGCAAGAATTGGTGCAATACACTCTGTAGTCTTTGGTGGATTTGCATCTACTGAACTTGCAAGCAGAATTGATGATAGTAAAGCAAAACTATTAGTGACTGCTTCATGTGGTTTTGAACCTGGAAGAACAGTTGAGTATAAACCTTTAGTTGATGAAGCAATCAAAATAGCAAATCATAAAATAGAGAAGATGATTTTATTCCAAAGACCAGGTCACGAGGTAAAATTAAATGCTCCTCTTGAAATTAGCTGGGATGAAGTTGTATCTAATGCACAACCAGCTGATTGTGTTGAGATGAACTCCAATGAGTTTGCGTATATTTTATATACCTCAGGCACAACTGGAACTCCAAAAGGAATAGTAAGAGATGTTGGTGGTCACATTGTTGCTTTGAAGTGGACCATGAAAAATATTTATAATATTGATACCAATGATATCTGGTGGTCAGCAAGTGATATTGGATGGATTGTTGGGCATTCATATATTGTTTACGCACCATTGTTTAAAGGATGCACAACAGTTTTATTTGAAGGTAAGCCAGTTGGAACTCCAGATGCTGGAGCATTTTGGAAAATTATTTCAGACTATAAAGTTAAATCTTTGTTTACCGCGCCAACTGCATTTAGAGCAATTAAGAAAGAAGACCCTAATGGTGAGTTTTTTTCAAAGTATGATCTAAGTAGTTTTGAAAGTTTATTTTTAGCAGGAGAAAGAGCTGATCCAGACACGATAAAATGGGCTGAAAATTTACTTAAAGTTCCAGTGATTGACCATTGGTGGCAAACTGAAACGAGTTGGGCAATTAGTTCAAATTGTACTGGAATTGAGATGATGGAAACTAAATACGGCTCAGCTTGTAAAGCAGTACCAGGCTATGATGTAAAAATCATCAAACCAGATCAAACTTTAGCAAAACCAAATGAAATGGGTGACATTGTAGTGAAACTCCCTTTGCCTCCTGGAACATTTCCTACCCTATGGAATGCTGACAAAAGATATAAAGAAAATTACATGTCCAATTATGATGGCTACTATCAAACTTATGATGCAGGACACATTGATGATGATGGTTACATTTGGATTATGTCTAGAACAGATGACATTATAAATGTTGCAGGTCACAGATTATCTACTGGATCAATAGAAGAAGTTTTATCTGAGCATCAATCAGTTGCTGAGTGTGCTGTATTAGGGATTGCTGATAAATTAAAAGGTCAATTACCAATTGGCTTAGTTGTTCTTAAATCTGGAGTGGATAAGGATAATGAAACGATTTCTAAAGAATGTATTCAAATGGTTAGAGCTAAAATTGGTCCTGTTGCTGCATTTAAAGTAGCAATTGTTATTAAGAGACTTCCTAAAACAAGATCAGGGAAAATTTTAAGGGGGACAATTAGAAAAATTGCTGACAATGTTGAATACAAAGTTCCACCAACAATCGATGATCCAGCAATATTAAGTGAAATTAAAGAAGATTTAATCAGAAATAAAATTCTAGATGGTTAAGACTTATATCTTTTTAGTTGGCGCAATATTTTGTGAAGTAGCTGGAACTATGCTTTTACCAGTATCTCAAAATTTTACAAAGCTTATCCCAACGGTTGCGCTGTCAGTTTTTTATCTTTGTGCATTTTATCTTCTAACTTTTGTAGTTAATAAGCTCCCAATTGCAATTGTTTACGCTACATGGAGTGGTCTTGGAATTTTTACAATAGCGATATTAGGCTACATCTTTTTCAAACAAACTTTAGCTTGGCAAGCTATAGTTGGGTTATTTTTAATTGTAGTTGGTGTAATTCTTGTAAATAGCTTTACAGTTAAGCTTAACTAAACTTTAAAGGAGTTCCTTCAGGATCTCCTAATATTTTACCATCTTGCATTTTAATATTCCCAGCAATAATTGTGTGAGTAGGTGTACCTTTAAATTTGTAACCATTAAACGGTGACCATGCACATTTACTCTCAATATTTTCGTTTTTAATTTCTATCGTTTTATTCATGTCAATTATTGTAAAATCAGCATCGTATCCCTCTTTAATAAATCCTTTGTTTTGGATACCAAAAATTTTAACAGGATTTTCACAAACAAGATTGATTAATTGAGTTAATGATAATTTTCCATCATTGACATGATTTAGCATCACCGGCATAAGAGTTTGTACACCAGGCATTCCAGAGGGAGAATTGGGATACGCTTTATCTTTGTTTTCTTTTAAATGCGGAGCGTGATCAGACCCAATTGTATCATTAAAATTGTGTCTCACCCCATACCATAATCGATCGTAATGAGATTTATCTCTAATAGGTGGATTCATTTGTGCATAAGTTCCTAGTTTGTCATAACAATCTGGCGCATAGATAGTTAGATGTTGAGGGGTAATCTCAAAAGTAATGTTTCCTTTGTGTTGAGATAAAAAGTCAATTTCCTCTTTCGTAGTTATGTGAAGAACATGAGCTTTTTTATTGTATTTTTCAGCAATTCTTACGATCCTCCTTGTGGATGAGATTGCGCACTCAGCACTTCTCCAAACTGGGTGCGTATGAACATCTCCTTGCTTAATTAGTTTTTTATTTACTTTAAGTATGGCTTCATCTTCGGAGTGAACTGCAACAACTTTTGAAGCATTTTGAAAAACTTTATCGATATCATCCTCTTCAGCAACTAATAAATTTCCAGTTGAAGATCCTGCAAAAAGTTTAATCCCACAACAACCCTCTAAATCTTTTAAACCCACTAAATCGTCTGCGTTATCAGCTGTTGCACCAAAGTAAAATGCATAATTGCAGTACATTCTGTTTTTTGCAAGATCTAATTTTCTTTGAAACTCTTTTTTATTAGAAGTTGGTGGATTAGTGTTAGGCATTTCAAAAACACTAGTGATCCCTCCTGCAATTGCTGCTCGACTTCCAGTGTGAAGATCTTCCGTATCGGTTGATCCAGGCTCTCTAAAATGAGTTTGAGTATCTATGCATCCTGGCAAAACTGTATGGCCGCTTGCATCAATAGTTTCTTTTGCTTCTTCTGAAATTTGACCGATCTGGTGAATTTTTTTGTCTTTTATAGCAACATCTACTTCCTTAAGCTCTCCATCAATGTAACATTTGCCATTTCTAATTATAAGATCTAACATTTCAAGAAAATGTTATTATATTACATCTTATAATTAATCAAATATGAATATCAAAAACGTTTACATGTTAGAAGACAGGGCCATTCTTTATATAAATGGAGATGATGCTATTAGTTTTATTCAAAATTTAATTAGTAATGACATTAACAAGGTAAGTGAAACCTACAGTTGCTTTGCATCATTACTATCTCCTCAAGGAAAATTTTTGTATGAATTCATTATTGTTAAACATAAGTCAGGTTATTTGATTGATTGCGAAAAATCTCAAGCGGATGAATTATATAAGCAACTTAGTGTTTACAAATTAAGATCAAAAGTTGAAATTTTAAATCTTAGTAATGAGTTTGTGGTTGCTGCTTTTTGTTATGAAAAGTTTTTGGCCTTTAGTGAGGCACAAGATGTTCCTGGGTTTACATTAAAATTTAGGGAAGATCCAATAATTTTAGATCCTCGAAACAAGAAATTAGGTGCAAGATTAATTATCAATTTAGAGAAGCTATATTTATCTTTAAAAAAATTAGAATTACATGATGCGGATATAAATGAATATTATTCACTAAGTCATAAACTTGGAATAGTGCCAAAAAATTTAAATCAATTACAAAACAAAGCTTTTGGAATTGAATGTAATTATGATGAACTTAATGGAATTGATTTTAAAAAGGGTTGTTACGTTGGACAGGAAAATACAGCAAGGATAAAACTTAAAAACAAACTTACAAAAAGATTATTACCGATAAATATTATAGATGGGAAATTGCATGAGGGTGAGGGTATTTTTAATAAAGAAAATGAGATTGGAAAAGTACTTATAAATAATGAATATCCTTTTGCACTAATAAAATTTCTAGATAAAAATTTTGATGAGAATGCTGAGTTCAAAACAAAAGAAGCATCAATCAAAATTAAAAAACCTGAGTGGATAGGTAAATAACTTATTAATTGGTGCGGTCGGAGAGACTCGAACTCTCATGGACTAGGTCCACACGGCCCTCAACCGTGCCTGTCTACCAATTTCAGCACGACCGCAATATGTCCCATAATAAATGAATGACAACTATCTTTCAAATTGGTAAAAATCTGCATGGAATTTACACAAGAAGTAAAGCAAGCAACAGATCCAATTTATCAAAAAATTTCTAAGGTTATGCCTGAAATTGAGTGGTCAATCCATGCACCTTATATTCACAAAATAAATAAACTAAAAAAAGAAAAGAACGCAGTTATTCTCGCTCATAATTATCAAACACCTGAAATATATCATGGTGTAGCTGATTTTTCAGCAGACTCATTGGCATTAGCAATTGAAGCTTCTAAAACTTCAGCAGATATAATTTTGATGGCAGGAGTTCATTTCATGGCAGAAACTGCAAAATTAATGAGTCCTGAAAAAAAAGTAATTTTACCTGACATGGATGCAGGTTGTTCCTTATCCTCATCAATAACTGGTAAGGATGTGAGATTATTAAAAGAAAAATACCCAGGGGTTCCTGTTGTTTCATATGTTAACACATCTGCAGAAGTTAAAGCAGAAACTGATGTTTGTTGTACATCTGCTAATGCTGTTAAAATTGTAAAATCGCTTGGAGTTAAAAAAGTAATATTTTTACCTGACGACTACCTTGCAAAATATGTCGCCTCACAAACAGATGTGGAAATTATTTCGTGGAAAGGAATTTGCATTGTTCATGATCAATTTAACGAGCAAGAAATACATGATATTCGAAAAAATAACCCTGGAATAAAAATAATTGCACACCCTGAGTGTCCTCCTGATGTTATTAAAGCAAGTGACTTTGCAGGTTCTACTTCTGGAATGATTAATTATGTCAAAGATAATCAGCCTAAGAAAGTTATGATGGTTACTGAATGCTCTATGAGTGATAACATTGAAGTTGAAAATCCTAATGTTGAATTTATCAAGCCATGTAACATGTGTCCTCATATGAAAAAAATTACTCTTCCAAAAATTTTAGACTGTTTAGAAAATGAAACAGGTGAAATAATTATGGACAAAGAGACAATCGATAAAGCAAGAATTTCAGTAGAGAAAATGGCAGCTATCGGCAGATAATAAGTGTCAAAAATTAAACTTAGCAAAGTATTTATTCGCAATACCGTTAAACTAGCATTAAATGAGGATCTCTATCCTTCTGGAGATGTAACTTCAGGTTTAATTAAAAATGATAAAATTGTAACCGTTAAACTTTTATCAAATCAAAATGCAATTATTGGTGGATTGTTATTTGCTAAACAAGCTTTTGCACTAATTGATAGTAAAATTAAATTCATAATCAAAAAGAAAGATGGCTCAAAGATAAAAAAAGGTTCTTTAGTTGCTTTAATAAAGGGAAATGCAAAAAATATATTAATAGCTGAAAGAGTTGCATTAAATTTTTTATCTCACATTTCTGGTATAGCTACAAAGACCAATGCATTTGTAAAACTAGCTGGAAAAACAACAAAAATTTGTTGTACACGAAAAACAATTCCAAATTTGAGAGTAATTCAAAAATATGCAGTCAAGTTAGGAGGTGGAACAAATCACCGATTTAATTTAAGTGATGAATATTTAATTAAAGACAATCATATAGCAAGTTCAGATCTAAGAAGTTTAGTTACTAAAGCTATCAAGAATAAAAAAGGAAGAAAAATTACTGTCGAAGTGGATAGTCTAAATCAACTTAAATCAATAATGGGGCTTAAATTTAACACTGTGTTATTTGACAATATGAGTATTAAAAGTTTGAAAGAAGGCGTCAAAATCTCTAACAAATATTACGAGACTGAAGCTTCAGGAAATATAAGTTTGAAAACAGTTAAATCTATTGCGTCAACGGGTGTAAATAGAATTTCTGTAGGGTCCATCACTCATAGCGCTGAAGCAGTTGATCTAAAATTAGAAATTTAAGATACAAATTTAGAAAGATCCGGTTTGAAATAATTTGGTCCTTTCATGACTTTACCTGCATCATTGTAAATAGGTTTTCCATTTTCATCTAATTTACTCATGTTTGAATTTTGAACCTCTTCGAAACATTTATCCAAGTCAATTCCAAATGCGTGCCCTGCTCCATAAGTAACATACAAAATATCGGTTAAAGCATCAGCTACCTCTAATAAATCATTTTTACTCATAGCATCTGTTAGTTCTTCTAATTCTTCCTTGATAAGATCTATCCTTAATTTATTGATTTGATCTGTACTAAATGAAGGCTCTGTTTTGACTTCTTGGCCAAAAGTTTTCATGAAAGTTCCTACTTTGCTAAAATTCGACATATTGCTCCTGTATGTTTTTAATAATTTATTGTATATTTATAATTATTTGTAACTTAGAAATTAATCAATGAAATTAAGAAAAGAATTCGATAGCATTGGTAGTGTCAATGTTCCTAATGATAAATTATGGGGAGCATCTACCCAAAGATCAAATAAATTTTTTAATATTGGCAAAATTTTAGTAAATATTTCCATAATCAAATCTATTGCAATTATTAAAAGATCTGCAGCAATAGTTCATGAAAAAGACGAATTAATTGATAACAAAATTTCTAAAGCAATTGTTAGAGCTTCAGATGAGGTAATTAAAGGTAAGTTGGATGATAATTTCCCACTAAAAGTCTGGCAAACAGGTTCTGGGACACAAACAAATATGAATGTTAATGAAGTTATTGCTAATCGTGCAATAGAAATGATGGGTGGAAAAAAAGGATCAAAGAAACCTGTTCATCCAAATGATCATGTAAACAAATCACAATCTACAAATGATGTTTTTCCAACTGCAATGCATATTTCTGTTGCAAAAGAAACGTTAAGTAAATTGTTGCCGAACTTAAAGATTTTAGAAAAAGAATTAAATAGAAAATCTAAAGAATTCAAAAATATAGTAAAAATTGGACGTACACATCTTCAAGATGCAACTCCTCTTTCTTTAGGTCAAGAATTTTCAGGATATTATACTCAAGTAAAAAATAGTATCGAAAGAATTGAATATGCATTAAAGGAAATTTTTTTTCTTGCTCAAGGTGGAACTGCAGTTGGAACAGGAATAAATTCTAAAAAAAACTTTGATAAAAAAATAGTTAAAGAGATCGCAAAATATACAAAAATAAAATTTAAACCTGCTCCAAATAAATTTGCCGAACTTGCAGCGCATGATGCGATAGTTAATTTTTCTGGAACTTTGAATACTTGTGCAGTAGCTTTAATGAAAATATCTAATGATATAAGATTTTTAGGATCTGGTCCAAGGGCTGGTTATGGAGAATTAATTTTGCCAGAAAATGAACCAGGTTCATCTATAATGCCTGGTAAAGTTAATCCTACTCAATGTGAGGCTGTTACAATGGTTTGTGTAAAAGTTATTGGAAACCACAATGGTATAACGATGGCTGGATCACATGGTCATTTTGAATTAAATGTTTTTAAACCTTTGATAGCACATAACATTTTGCAATCGATTGATCTAATTGCCGACAGCACCAAAAATTTTGCTATTTATTGTGTTAGGGGAATAAAAGCGAACAAGAAGAAAATACAAGAACACTTAGATAATTCTTTAATGCTTGTTACATCACTAGCGCCCCACATAGGCTATGACAACGCTGCCAAAATTGCAAAGACAGCACTTAAAAAAAATACTACTTTAAAACATGAAACATTAAAAACAGGCCTTATATCAGAAAAAGATTACAATAAGATAGTTAATCCCAAAAAGATGATCTACCCAGCATAAGCTGCTATTGCATCATTCATCATATTCTTAAAATATATCTTATTTTGTAAATCGTTGTCACGAAAATAGATATTATTTAATCTCTCGTTAACTTTCTGATTATATTTACCGTCAATCATAATATCACTTAAAATTATTACATTATCATTAAATGAATAAGAAAAATTAAAATCAATAGTTTCAATTTTTTTCCTAAAATTTTTGGGTGTTAGTAAAAATTTGTAAATATTTTTAACATTCGTTATCTTTATTTTTGATTTTCCGTCTAAAATCAGTTTCCCATCCCTAACAAAAATTAATGTATCAGTTAATTTTATAAGTGAACTATCTTTCCATTCTAATTTAGTATTGTCTATATCAATTAGACCTTCTTGAATTTTTGATTTTAAAAAAAGATTTGTAAAATTACGGTTATTCTTAATCTTACTGGCATTAATATTTAATTTAAAGTCTAAATTTTTATTATTTAAAATTTCAGTTTTTAATAATTCAGCCACGATTGCGTTTGTGCCAAATAGATAAGAAACATTTATTTCTTCTGCATCACCTTCAATAGAAGAATAAAAAGGTTTAAAATTAAATTTTCCATTATATAAAAATTTTTTACTCTCCAATTCATTTGAATAGTTAAACTCAAAGAAATTTTTATTAGTTTTATAATTTATTAAACTTTTATCTGTATTAAATAATATGGTTGCAGCGCCTGATTTAATATCATCTTTATAATTTAATATATTTTCGATTTGTAATTTTGCAAAATCAAGATCTAACTTAGTATATAATTTTGTTTCATCTTTATGATTGATTACTTCTAGAGAAAAAGGAGTATTAAATATTTCATTTTCTGCATAAAGCATATTTTTAATTTCTTTAGGATCGAAATAATATTTTGCGTTTTTGATATTGTTAATAAATAAGACTTCATTTTCTAAACTTCTATAAAAAATATTACTTCTTAATATTTCAAATTTAAAATCATTAAAATTACCATCTAATAAATTATAAAAAAAATTATAATTTTCTTTGTTTAAATTAAAATTTGCTTCTTCTAATATGACATGATTTAATTTGATATTTTTTAAAGAAAATAGATTTTCCAACGAGACATAAACTTTAAGTTTTTTTATTTCTGTAATTTTATTTTCTTGAGAAATAATTGAGGAATTATTTGTAATAAAATGAGGTCTTGGTAAAAATTTATAATCTAAATCTTCTTGAAAATTAAACTCTAGGTTTAATTTGTTTTTTAAATTTTTTTTAATTTCTAAAGCTACTTCCTCTTTATTGTGAATGTTTGGAAATGAAAGATATGATAAAAATAAAATAATTAGTGCGACAATAGATAAAAATATTTTATTGTTAATTAATAAATTTTTGAAGTTATCAACATTTAACTTGTTTAAATTTTTCTCTAATAGATTATTAATAAATTTACTGAATTTTTTAAAAAAACTAGCAATAAATTTAGGATTATTCATTTTGAGTAATAATCTTATAAAACATTATTTTGAATGATAAATAGAGAATATTTAAATAATTTAAATGAAGCACAAAAAGAGGCTGTGATGCATCTAGATGGACCTCTTTTAATAGTGGCTGGTGCTGGTTCAGGAAAAACTAAAGTTTTAACATCAAGAATAGCAAATATAATTAAGGAAAAAAAAGCTTTTCCAAATCAAATTCTAGCAGTCACATTTACAAATAAAGCAGCCAAAGAAATGCAAAATAGAGTTAGTAAAATTTTAGGATCTGCTGCTGTTGGTCTTTCTTGGTTGGGAACTTTTCATTCAATTTGTGCAAAATTATTAAGAAAACATGCTTCAGCTGCAAAATTAAACTCGAATTTCACTATTATAGATTCTGACGATCAGATTAGATTAATAAAAAATATATGCAAAGCAGAAAATATCGATATCAAACAATTATCTCCAAGATTTATACTTGCAATAATTGATAGGTGGAAGAATAAAGGTTTTTATCCTGGGGATGTAGTCACAAATAAAAAAGATATATATGAGAAAACTGTTCTTCCATTATACAAAATATATCAACAAAAATTAACTGATTTAAATTCCTGCGATTTTGGTGATTTAATTTTACATACAGTAAAAATTTTAGAATTTAACCCTGATATTAGAGAAATATATTCTAAAAATTTTAAATATATCTTAGTTGACGAATATCAAGATACAAACTTTATTCAAAGTAAATGGCTTAATCTTCTATCTGAAAAAAATAAAAATATTTGTTGTGTTGGTGATGATGATCAATCAATATATAGCTGGAGAGGTGCCGAGATTAAAAATTTTTTAGAGTTTGACCAAGTTTATGATAATACTAAAGTTATAAGATTAGAACAAAATTATAGATCTTCACAGAATATTTTATCAGTTGCTTCAAACCTTATTTCTAATAATCAAAATAGAGTTGGAAAAACATTGATTACTAAAATGGAAGAGGGTGATTTGGTTCAATTAAACTGTTTTAAAAATGGTAAAGATGAAGCGGTTGGAGTTTCAGATGAAATTGAAAAAAAAATAAAAAAAAAATTTTCTTATAATAATATTGCAATTTTAGTTAGAGCCATTTTTCAAACACGTGAATTTGAAGAGCGATTTCTCAAAATTGGTATGCCCTACAGAATATTAGGTGGGACAAAATTTTATGAAAGAGCTGAGATTAAAGATTGTGTTGCTTACTTAAGATTAATTCATCAAGAGAAAGATGATTTGGCTTTTGAAAGAATTGTTAACAATCCAAAAAGATCAATAGGTGATAGTACCTTAAAAAACATTCACGAGTTTGCTAAGGAAAATAATTTAAATTTAGAAAGAGCATCAATAAAAATGCTTGAGCAAAATTTAATTAAGCCAAAAGCTAAAATTGGACTTAGTTTATTTATTAATTCTCTCATCAAATGGAGAAATGATTTAACTATAAAGAAATCAAATCATATTAAGTTATTACAAATTGTTTTAGATGAGTCTGGCTATTCAGCAATGCTTAAAAATAAAAAAGATTTGGATAATGAAAATAGATTAGAAAACATCAAAGAGTTATTAAGTGCTATGAAAGAATTTGATAATTTAGAAAGTTTTTTAGAACATGTATCTTTAGCGACCTCTGTCGATCAAGAATGGGATGGTGAAAAAATTAATATGATGACCATGCATGCAGCAAAAGGTTTGGAATTTGATGTTGTATTTTTACCTGGATGGGAAGAAGGACTGTTTCCACATCAAAAATCTATTGAAGAAAAAGGTCAAAATGGCCTAGAAGAGGAAAGACGATTAGCCTATGTAGGAATTACAAGAGCGAAAAAGAAAGCTATAATTTCTTTCTCAATGAATAGATTTTACCAAGGGGATTGGATAGACAGTATGGCTTCACGATTTATTGATGAATTACCAGAAAAATATTTAGAAAAAAATTCTTTCTTTGAAGAAGAAATTAACAATGATGATGATTTTGAGTTTAATCAGGATTTTGAAATTGAAGAAGGAACAAGGAGTCCCGGGTGGATGAGGTATCAAAAGAGAATTAAATGAAGAATCATATAAAATTATTAAGAAGTAAATTTAAAAAATATGGAATTGATGGCTACATAATTCCAAAAAATGATGATTTTTTTACAGAATATTCAAAATTAAATAGATTAGAAGTTATTTCGAATTTTAGTGGATCTGCTGGTCTAGCTATAATTCTTAAAAATAAAAATTATTTGTTTACTGACGGAAGATACACAATTCAAAGTAAAATTGAGAGTGGAAAAAATTTTAAAATTTATGGGTTTGAAAAATTAATAAATTGTTGTTTGTTTAAAAATCTCACACTTGGTATAGATCCAAAGTTATTTACAAATACTCAAATAAAAAATTATTTTTTAAAATATAACAAAATTAAACATGTTGAAAAAAATCTAATTGATGAAATCAAAAAACAGAGAGAGCATACCTCTATTCCATTTTTTTCTTTAGATAAAAATATTGTTGGTGAAAGCATTAATTCTAAACTAAGTAAAATAATTAAATACTTAAAAAAAAACAAATCAGATTATATTTTTATTAGTGCGCCAGAAAATGTTGCGTGGACTTTAAATATACGAGGTGGAGATGGTCCCAATAGCCCAATTCCCAATTCAAGATTGATAGTAAGTAAATCAAAAAAAATATTACTTATAAGTAATTTTAAAAAATGTAAGCAATTATTAAAAAAAAAGATTATTAAGAAAAATGAATTTTTAGATGTAAATAATTTACCAAGTAAAATACTAGATCTTAAGGGAAAAAATTTTATTGTTGATAATAAATCTTGTTCAATATTTTATGAAAATTTAATAAAGTCTAAATTTAAGATCGTAAAAACAGAAGATCCAATTTATCTTTTAAAAGCAATCAAAAATAAAACTGAAATTAAAAATACAATTAAAGCACATATTGCAGATGGAGTAGCATTAACTAAATTTTTATTCTGGATTAAAAAAATTAATAAAAAAAAAATTACAGAAGTAGAAGCAGCTAAGAAATTAGAAAATTTTAGAAAATTAAATAAAAACTTTCTCTATCCAAGTTTTGATACAATAGCTGGCTCGGGTAAAAATGGAGCTATAGTACACTACCGTGCTAAAAAAGGAAATTGTAGAACAATTAATAAGAATGACATTTTACTTTGTGACTCGGGTGGGCAATATAAATATGGAACAACTGATGTCACAAGAACAGTATGTTTTTCAAAACCAAAACAAAATATCAAAAATATTTTCACCAAAGTTTTAAAAGGTCATATTGCTGTAGCTAAGACTGATATTAATAAATATGATATAGGTAAAAAAATTGACAAGAGAGCTAGAAAATATTTAAAAAAGAGTAATCTAGATTATGCGCATGGCACAGGACATGGTGTTGGCTTTTTTCTTAATGTTCACGAAGGGCCTCAATCTATTACAAAAATAAACACAGTAAAAATAAGAGAAGGTATGATTTTAAGTAATGAACCTGGCTATTATAAAACCAATGAATATGGAATTAGGATTGAAAATTTAGTTTATGTTAAAAAAATAAACAACAATTTGTTATTTCATAATTTAACACTGGCACCCATAGAGAAAGATTTAATAAATTTTGATTTATTAACGAGTAATGAAAAAGACTATTTATTTAAATATCATTTAGAAATTTATTCAAAGATATCAAAATATTTAAATCCAAATGAGAGAAAGTGGTTAGCTAGTTTTATTTAGCATTTTTAAAAATCCAGCTTGGTCAATGACTTTTATTTTTAATTCTTTAGCATAATCTACTTTCTTCTTAGTTGGTTTTTCACCAATAATTAAGAAATTTAGTTTTTTAGATACACTGCTAATTGTTTTTCCAGAATTTTCTTCAATTAAAGATTTAACTTCTGCTCTACTAATTCCATTTAATTTTCCAGTAACTAAAAAAGTCATGTTTTTTAAAATTCCATCATCTGAATTTTGAATAGCATCTTTAATTAACAAAACTTTTTCTAATTCATTCAAAACTCTTTTGTTTGCTTCATTTGAAAAAAAACTCTTAATTGAACTGACTTGTGTTTCACCAATTCCATCAATATTTAGCATATCTTCATAATCAGTTTGTTTAGATAACTTTTTAAATTCTGAAAATGATACAAAATGTTTAGATAACAGTTTTGCATTTTCTAAACCTATATGTCGTATACCTAGAGAATATATAAATCTTTCTAAAGAAATAGTTTTTTTTTGATTGATTGAATATTTTAAATTTTGAACAGAAAGTTTGCCCCAACCATCTAAATTTTCAATTTTTGAAAAATCTAAATTAAAAATATCTTGAGGAAATTTAATAAATTTTAATTTCCAGAAATTTTCAACTATTTTTTTTCCAAAACCATCTATATTAAAAGCTTCTTTTGACACAAAATGTTTTAATTTTTCAATTGATATTTTGTTACAATAATAACCTTCACTAGAACATCGCCTTACTGCATCAAATTTTTTTGTTACTGTATTAAATTCTTTAATTGTTTCTGATCCACATGAAGGACAATTTTTTGGGAAATTAAATTTTTTTGAATTTTTCAATCTTTTTTGCTTATTTACTGAAAGTATATGTGGTATTACATCGCCAGCTCTTTCTATAACTGCTGTATCACCTACTCTAATATCTTTTCGATTAATTTCATCTTCATTATGCAATGTTGCGTTTGAAACTATAACACCACCAATATTTATTGGTTTAATTTTTGCAACAGGAGTTAAGGCGCCAGTCCTACCTATTTGAATTTCTATATCTAAAATTTTAGATACTGCTTTGTTGGATGAAAATTTGTGTGCAATAGCCCATCTTGGAGCATTGGCAACATTGCCCAATCTTCTTTGTGTTGCAAAATCATTCACTTTGTAAACTATTCCATCTATATCAAAATCTAAGTTTGCTCTTTTTTTTTCAATTTCATTATAATTTTTCATTAAATTTTTTATACCTGTGGTTAACTTATTTAATGGATTTGTTTTAAATCCCCACTCAGATAATTTTTTGAGAAAATCAGATTGGTTGTTAATTTTTAATCCACTCTCATATCCAAATGTGTAGGCGATAAATTTTAAAGGTATTTTTTTTGTTTCTTCTGGATTTTTTTGTCTAAGAGAACCAGATGCTGCATTTCTAGGGTTAGCAAACTTTTCATTTAAACTCTTAAAATCACTGTTTTGTATGAACACCTCGCCCCTAATGTCAATTTCTTCTGGAAAATCTTTGTGAGAAATTTTTTTGGGTATATCTTTTATTGTCTTAAGATTATCAGTTATATCTTCACCTTCTTTTCCATCTCCTCTAGAAAGACCTTTGTAAAATTTGCCATCTTTAAAAGTCAAAGAAGCAGATATTCCATCAATTTTAGGCTCAGCACTATATAAAATTTTAAAATCATTTCTTATAGATAAATAATTTTTTATTTTTTTTTCAAAATTAATTAAATCTTCTTCTGAAAAAGCATTTCCTAAAGATAACATTGGTATTTTATGTATTGATTTTTTAAAATTTTTAGAAGGTTTAAATCCTACACTTTGAGAGGGAGAATGCTTAGAAACAAGATAACTAAAATTTTTTTCTAAGTATAATACCTCTTTTTTAATTTCATCATATTCTTTATCTGAAACTATTGACTTATTTTTATCAAAGTAACTTTCATTATATTTTTTTAATAAATTTACTTTTAAGTTATAAAGTTTTTTGGTTTCTTTTTTATCCATTTCATTCAAAGAGAGATTTGAATTTTTTTAATAAACTATTTTGTTTTCTTTTTTTAATTTCATTTTCTTTTTTATTCAGTTCATACATTTTATCAAAAATAGCATATGATTTTTCATACCATTGAGAGGATTGATAATTGTATCCTAAGAGAACTGCATATTTCTTACTTTCTTCCTCAAGACCAAGTAAATAATAAATTTCAACTAATCTATGAAGTGATTCCTCTGCGTAAATTGTTTCATCATATTCATCTACAACGGTCCTAAATCTATTAATTGCTGCTATCCATTTTTTTCTATCAACATAGTATCTGCCTAGATAAACTTCTTTAGAAGCCAATATATCATTTATTAAATCAATTTTAAATTCAGCATCTATTGCATATTCAGTATTAGGAAATTTTTCTATTAAAGTTTGAAATATATCTTTTGACTTTATGATTGATTGTAAATCTTTTTTTTCATCTACTATTTGTTCATAATAAGAAATTCCAAGCAAATAATAAGCATAAGATAAATTTTTATGATTGGGATATACTCTTAAAAACCTTTCCATTTCCGCAATTGCATCACCATAGTAATCTTGTTTGTAATAAGAGTAAGCTGCCATTAATGCAGATTTAGGAGCCCATTCTGATTGTGGGAATAATAATTCAGCTTCATTAAATTTTTTTGCTGCAAAAAGGACATCGTTAGAATTAAGAGCTTCCATACCTTCTTCGTACGCCTCTAATACTTGCATTTCTAAGCTTTTCTCTAAAATTACATCTTCTTTAATTTCTTTTTTAGAACATGAAACTAACAAAATCGAAACACTTAAAATCAGAAAAATATTTTTAATCCACATAATAAATTTATACTTACTTAAAATAAATTTTAAAAGAAATGATTAATTTATGCGATCGATCTTAAAAAGTTTCTATTTATTAAAGTATGTGGAAGGTTTTTTTCTTTAATTTCTAGGATAGTAAAATTTTCCTTGTTCTCAAAAACCTTTCTCAAAAGTTGATTTGTAAGATAGTGGCCACCTTGTGAACACTGTATGCTAGCAATCGTTCTATATCCACATGTATATAAATCGCCTATACAATCTAATATTTTATGGTTAACAAATTCTTTTTTATTTCTTAAACCTTCTGGATTTAAAATTTCTTCATCCTTAACTACTACTGCATTATCTAGACTTCCACCTTTGGCAAGACCATTTTTTTTAATTAACTCTATATCTTCAAACAAACAAAAAGTTCTTGAATTATAGACTTCAGATAAATCATCTTCATATATTTTGAATTTATTTCGTTGATTTCCAATAATTGGATTTTTATATTTTAACTCAAAATCAATATCTAAACTTAAAGTCGATGGTTTAATATTTATGTATCGGTCACCATCAGAAAAGTTTACTTCCTTATTAATCTTAATTATTTTTATTGGTGAGTCGGAAATTTCAATTCCTGCCGAAATAATTTTTTCAATGAAGATTTTTGCAGATCCATCTAGTATCGGGACCTCTTCATTGTCAATCTCAATGAATGCGTTGTCTATACCCATCCCAAATAATGCACACATCAAATGTTCAATAGTTGAAACCTTTACTCCAAATTCATTTTCAATAGTTGTATTTAAAGATGTATTGGTGACATTCATAAAATTTGGATAAACCAAATTATTATTTTTTAAATCCACTCTCTTAAATACTATTCCATTGTTAGGAGATGCTGGTTTAATGCAAACACTTACATCTAGACCACTATGAAGAGAGACTCCACTAAATGAAATATTATTTTTTATTGTTTTTTGGGTTAAATATGACACACATAGTATTTAATTTGAATATTGGATTAATTAAAAACAACTATTGTTACGAGAAAAAACAGAATTAACTAAATAATTGAAAAAATTTCTCAAAAAAACCAATTTTTTTTCTATATTTTGAGGTTATTTGAACTTCTTTCTTATTCATACCATTTTTCAACTTATGCGCCATTTGAGAAATATCTAATTGTTTATCTAAGAAAAAGTCTTTGACATATCCTTTGTCTAAAAAATTATTAACTTGAATTTGGTATTTTTTTACAATGTTTTCAATTTCAAGTATTAATAAATTTGGTATTGAAATAAGTTTAATTTCTAAACAAATTTCATCATTACTAATTTGATCTTGCAAAGAAGAATAACTTACGCCATCAATTATATATTTATCAATAATCATATGTATGAGTTTACATTGATTGTTATTTTCTTTAAATAAATCTTTAACATCTGTAAGCATACTTTCCAAAATTATGTCAGTAATTTCTCCAGTATAATTTTTTTTCTTTATACATATATTAGAGGTAAGAATTGATTTATTTTCAATTACTATATTTATATTGTTTACAAAATTTCCTGCCAATTTTTCAATTTTAAAAATATTGTTTTCTAAAAAATCATTTAAAAGATAAAAATCTAGTTTTTCTGAAACATCTCTAAATTTAAATTCTTCCTGATATATATCTTTATGATTTTTGATATCTAATAAAAATATTTCGAACTTTCCATAAGAAATAATTAAATAAGTTTCAAAATCTATTTCTTTATTCATCTAAAATTATAATTTGATTTTTTATTCTAGCATCCACAATTTCTTTATTTTCTAATTTAATATTTTTTAAAAAAATTGATATTTTATCTAAAGTTTCTTTTTCAATTTTCTCAGGTAATTTAATTACTATGCTATTAGCAAATTTTAAATCCCATCTTTTTGATTTAAAATAATATAGAGATTTTATTTGTGAATAATCAATATTTGACTGATCAATAATTTTTTTTAATTCTAATACCTCTTTTATCTCTGGATTTCCAAATATATACGGCAGTTGTATTCCTGAATTATTATTATCTGATAATTTGCCATTAGTTCCAATTAAATAGAATTTTCCATTTTGGTTAATCCTGGCAATAAAACTTGTCTTCTTAATATTAATATTAATTGAATGAGGGTATTTTTTAATTACATTATATTCTTCAACTAATGAATTAGATTCAATTATATTTAGAATTTTTTTTTTATTAATAAAAAATATATTTTTTAAATCTAAATTATTTAAATTATAAAGTATTACTTTTTGATCTTTTTTTTCTAAACCAAAAATATTTACGTTTTTTACTTTTTCTAATTTTAAATTATTTATTGAATTATTATTTATTGAACCTACTAAAATTAATAAAAAAAAGTAAATTAATATTTTTTTACTTTTTCTTTGATGCATCTTTTAAAATCCATTCAATTAATTTCAAAAAACTAATTCCTTCATAAGAAGCTATTTCGGGTACGAGAGATAATTTTGTCATACCAGGTTGTGTGTTAATTTCTAATAGATAAAATCTTCCCTTAAAATATTTAAAATCTGATCGTGTTACACCAGAACAATCAATAATGTTGTGTGCTTTAAAAGCAATATTCAATACTTGATTTAATTTTTTATTTGGTAAATCAACAGGGATTATATGTTTAGTTTTTGCATTTGTGTTGTACTTTGCTTGATAATCATAGAAAGCTCTTTTGGGTTTTAATTCAATTGCTCCAAGTTTTTTTTTACCCATAATTGCTACTTGAATTTCTCTTCCTCCAATAAATTCCTCAATCATAATTTTTTTGTAATCATTTAATGATTTAACTTTTTGTTTTAGATTAGATTTGTTGCATATAAAAACATTAACACTTGAACCCTCATTTAAAGGTTTTATGACAACAGGAAATTTTAATTTTGACTGAATTTTTTTTATTAAGGTAGATGATTTATAGCCATAATTATAAACAAAAAATTTTGGTGTATTAATTTTATTTTTTATAAAAATTTTTTTTGAAATTTCTTTATCCATAGCTATAGATGAAGCAACAACACCTGAATGGGTATAAGGAATTTTAAATTTCTCTAAAATACTTTGGATATATCCATCCTCTCCAAATTGACCATGCAATGCATTAAAAATTATATCAGGTTTAAATTTTTTGATATTTAAAAATAAAGATCTATCTGGTTCAGAAATAAAAATTTTATATCCATTTTTTTTCAGCTCTTGGGCAACCTGTTTCCCTGTATCAAGACTTATTAATCTCTCCTTTGATATTCCGCCCGAAAGTATTAGTATTTTTTTTTTCAATTTATTCTAAAATTTTAATTTCAGTTTCTAACTTTACACCTGTTTTCTCAAAGACATTTTTTGAGACATATTTAATCAAATTCTTCATGTCTTTAAATTTAGCATTACCTTTATTTACAAAAAAATTACAGTGTTTTTCTGAAATATATGCATCACCAAAAGAAATATCCAATGGAACAGACTCTTTTATTAGTTCCCAAACCTTTTTTTCAGATTGATCTAAAGGGTTTTTAAAAGTACTTCCGCTGGTTTTAATTCTTGTTGGTTGTGCTTTTTCTTTTTTTTCTTTTAAAAAATTCATTTCATTTTGGATTAATTCTTTTTCTTTCTTAAACCCTTTAAAGGAGGCGCTTAAAAAAATAAGGTCATCAGATAAACCGCTATCTCTGTATTTAAAATTTATATCTTTTGCAGGTATAGTTAATACCTGGCCAGTTTTATTGACTGCTTGTATCGAAACAAGAACATCTTTAAATTCTCTATTGAAACATCCAGCATTCATTTTAATTCCACCGCCAACTGTACCTGGTATACAAGACAAAAATTCAAAACCACCTAAACTATTTTCTAATGCAAATTCTGATAATGCTTTGTCACTAACAATACTTCCTGCAATAATTATATCATCTGAAAGAACTGATAAATTATTAAAATGATTTGCAAGCTTGATTACTACACCGTCATATTTGTCGTCAGTTATTAATGTGTTGGATCCTCCACCTAAGACAAAGATATTTTCTTTATTTTCTATAATTTTTAAAAATTTAATTAAATCTTTTAAATTATCTGCTTTAAAATAAATTTTAGCTTTACCACCAATATTAAACCAATTTTTTTTTTTTAAATCACAGTCTAGCTTTAGGTTTTGACCAAACTCTTCTGACAGTTTTTTCAAATTAGTTTTCATTTTAAATATTTTGGTAATTCTCTCATCCAGCTTGAAATTGAACCAGCACCCATACCAATGACAATTTTTTTTCCATAAATATTACTTTTTACATATTTTGCTAATTGCAATTGATCCTTGATCATTAATAATTCAACCCTCGAATTTTTGATAATTTGTTTTGCAAAACTAAGATAACTAAATCCGAGTTTCATTTTTTCACCGGCATTATAAATTGGAAATAAAATTACTTTATCAGCATCTCTAAAAGCATAACTAAACTCTTTTTTTAAATCTTTTACTCTTGATATTCTATGGGGTTGAAAAATACATATCTTCTCATAACCTTTATATACTTTCATTACCCCATTAAGTACTTCTCTTATCTCGGTTGGATGATGTGCGTAATCATCAAAAAAATCAACATTATTAAAAGAAAAAATCTTATTAAATCTTCTTTGAACACCTTTAAAATTTTTAAGTCCTTTTTTTATGTCAAATATTGATATTCCAACAGTCAACGATACTGCAAGAGCCGCAACTGCATTTTTAATATTATGATTTCCTAAAAGGGGAACTATTATATTTTTTAAGAAACGATTTTTTTTATTTGGTAATTTTATTAATAAATCAAATTTTGAAAATTCTTTATATTGATTTATATTTTTTATAGAAAAGTTTGATTTAGGATCTTCACCATATGTATAAAAATTTTTCTTTTTAATATTTTTAATTAAATTTTTATTATTCTTATCATCAAAACAGATAAATGATTTTCCAAAAGATGGAACCTTCTCAACAAAATCAATAAAATATTTATTTAATTTTTTCATCGAATTATAAAAATCCATGTGCTCTCTATCAATGTTAGTTATGATAGAGTAAGTTGGCGGAATAAATATAAAGCTACCATCAGACTCGTCTGCCTCCAAAATAGACCAATCACTTTTACCTAATTTTGCTGTATTATTGATTGAATTTATAACTCCTCCATTAATAATTGTCGGGTCTATTTTTGTATTTTGAAAAATTGATGCAATTAAAGAAGTAGTTGTTGTTTTGCCGTGAGATCCAACAACTACAATATTTTTAGAAAGAGACACAATGTTTGCTAGCATTTCACCTCTTTTGTATATTGGTAGACCTTTTGATTTTGCTTCAATTAATTCTGGGTTATTTTGTTTAATTGCTGAAGAAACAACCAAAATTGTAGCCTTACTTATATTCTGTTTTTTATGTCCAACGTAAACTTTGATTTTTTCTTTTCTAATCCTATTAATATTTTTATTATTTGAGATATCACTTCCTTGAACTTTAAAACCTTTTCTTTTCATAATCATTGAAAGGCCACTCATCCCTATCCCACCTATACCAACAAAATGAATAACTTCTGATTTAGCTAATTCAATTTTCATTTAAAATTCCCAATAAATTTTGATTAACATTATTCCAAGTATTTTGATAATTTAATTTTTTTAGATTTTCTTTTTTTTCGACATAATCTTCGTCTTTCTTTAATATTTTTAACAATAATTCTTCAAATTTCTTTTTATCAAATTTTTTTTGATCAATTATCCAGCAACAATCTTTATCATAATAATATTTAGCATTTTCATATTGATGATTATCCTTGGAACTAGGAAGTGGTATGGCGATAAAAGGAACATTCATTAATGACATTTCAGCTAAGCTTGAAGCGCCTGACCTTGATATACATAAATCAGACTGTTTCATAAGTTCATCTAAATTTTGATCAAAACTAAAAACATTGCTTTCTATATTATTAATTTTATAAAAATTTTTTAAATAGTTTATGTTTTTTTCACTAGTTTGATGAATTACATTTATTAAGCAAGATTTTGAGACACTCAAAATTGATTC
>CACFZQ010000016.1:0-23232 GCA_902570835.1 uncultured Pelagibacteraceae bacterium
CACTAACAGGTCATCAAAATTGGGATTTAGCTTGGAAAGATCCAAATCCGAAAGAGGAATATGATGTTGTTATAATCGGGGGTGGAGGACATGGTCTAGCCACAGCATATTACCTTGCTAAAGAACATCAAATTACAAAGGTAGCAATCATTGAAAAAGGATGGATTGGTGGTGGAAATGTTGGACGTAACACTACGATTATAAGATCAAATTATATGCATGACGAAAATGGTCTCTTCAGTGAGTTTGGAATGGATTTATGGAGAAAGATGAGTCAGGACCTAAATTACAATGTAATGTTTTCTCCAAGAGGAATTATTAATCTCGCACATTCAGATGCGCAAATGAATGCATATGCAAGAAGAGGGAATTCGATGAGATTAAATGGAATTGATGCCGTTCTTTTAAATAGAGAAGAAGTGAAAGAATTAATTCCAATGGCTGACTTTTCAGATAACGTAAGATTTCCAATCTTTGGTGGATTGATGCAGCCAAGTGCTGGAACTGCTCGTCATGATGCAGTTGCTTGGGGATATGCACGTCAAGCCGACTCGATGGGAGTGGATATAATTCAAAATTGCGAGGTCACAGGCTTTGATGTTTCTGCAGGAAAAATAAAAGGTATCAGAACATCTAGAGGAAATATTAAAGCAAAGAAAGTTGGTATATGCGTTGCAGGTAGTACAAATATTTTGGCAGAAAAATTAAATATTACTTTGCCAATTGAAACTCATCTTTTGCAAGCTTGTGTTTCTGAACCAGTTAAACCAGTTTTAGATAAAGTTGTAACTTTTGGTGCAGGTCACTTTTATATTAGTCAATCAGATAAAGGTGAAATGGTAATGGGTGGAGACCTTGATGGTTACAATAGTTACGCTCAAAGAGGTAATCTTCCAACATTACAACATGTTTTAACTGAAGGAATTGCGATGATGCCATTTTTAAGTAAATTAAAAATGTTAAGAACTTGGGGTGGGATCATGGACATGTCAATGGATGGTTCACCAATAATTGATAAAACTCACATTGAAGGTTTGTATTTAAATTGTGGATGGTGTTATGGAGGCTTTAAAGCAACTCCAGCATCAGGATGGACATTTGCACATACTATTGCTCAAGATAGAGTTCATGAATTAAATGCAGGATACAGTTTGAACAGATTTAGTACTGGTCATCTTATTGATGAAAAAGGTCTTGGTACAAAAACTTGGATTTCGTAAATGTTACATATTAAATGCCCACATTGTGGAATGAGATCTCAAAATGAATTTTCTTATGGTGGAGATGCTACTGTTAAAAGACCAGAACTAAATAAAGAAGTTACAGATCAAGAATGGGATAATTTCGTATATAACAGAGTAAGTCCTAGAGGAAAACATTTAGAACTTTGGCAGCATTTATCTGGTTGTAGACAGTGGATAAAAGTTGAAAGAGATACTGCAACACACGAAATTTTTAAAACTTACAAGGCTAACGAAGAAATTGCTTAATGACTCAGAGTTATCGAATAGAAACAGGTGGCTTAATAAATAGAAATAAAAAAATTTCTTTTAAGTTCAATGGTACATCTTATTTTGGTTATGAAGGTGATACATTAGCTTCAGCTTTATTGGCAAATGGTGTTCATTTAGTTGGTAGAAGTTTTAAATATCATAGACCAAGAGGGTTTTTTGGTGCAGGGGTTGATGAACCGTATGCAGTTGTTCAACTTTATAGAAATGGAGAAACGGAGCCAAATATTAAAGCAACTGAACAAGAATTATTTGAAGGATTAGAGGCAAGCAGTGTTAATTGTTGGCCAAGTGTCAATTTTGATATTGGAGCAATAAATAATTTTTTAAAGATATTTTTACCTGCAGGATTTTATTATAAAACTTTTATGTGGCCAAAAAGCTTTTGGTATAAAATTTATGAGCCATTTATAAGAAAAGCAGCTGGATTAGGTGTAGCTTCAACAAAACACGATAAAGAGAGATATGAACATAAATATGAGTATTGTGATCTTTTAATTGCTGGATCTGGACCATCAGGTTTAGCGAGCGCTTATTCTGCAGCCAAAAATGGAGCCAAAGTTATTTTAGCTGAGGACAAACCAAGATACGGTGGTTCACTATTAACGAGTGATGTGAATATAGGTAATCAATCTGGAAAAGATTGGGCAGACGGTATTATCTCAGAATTGAAAGAGATGCCAAATGTAACCGTAAAAAATAGATCTCAAGTTTTTGGATACTACGATCACAACATGTTGGTAATGTCTGAAAAAGTTAGTGATCATTTACCTAAAACTAAAAAATATCATCCTAACAAAAGACTTTGGTACATCAGAGCAAAAGAAGTTCTAATTTCATCTGGATCAATTGAAAGACCAATTGTTTTTGGAAACAATGATACTCCTGGAGTAATGCTTTCATCTGCAGCTAAAGAATATTTAAAAGTTTATGGTGTCTTAGTTGGAAAAAAACCTTTGGTATTTACAAACAATGATAGTGGCTATGAAACTGCAATTGAATTTAAAAAACATGGAGTTGAGCCTATAGTTTTAGATTCAAGATCAAATCCACAATCAGAAATTATTGATGAAGCAAAAAATTTAGGAATCAATATTAAAAATTCATATGTAGTAGTTGCAGCACAAGGTTATAAAAAAGTAAAATCAGCTGATGTGGCAACTATTTCTGAAGACAAGAAAACACTTGGCAAAATAGAAAATATAAATTGTGACTGTATATGTGTTTCTGGATTTTGGACACCTACAATTCATTTGGCTTCACAATCAGGAAATAAAACTAAATTTAATGAAGAGATAGATGCGTTTGTTCCGGGAGTTTCAAAACAAAATGAAACAACTTTGGGTGCTGCTAATGGTGTGTTTACTCTAGAAGAAACTTTAAAAACATCCTTTGAAAAAGGAAAAGAATTATCAAAAAAAATTACCGAGAAAGATAATGAAATATCTATTCCAAATGTAGTTGAAAAAAAATATTCTAAACACGATAAGTTTTGGTGCGTTCCATTAGCAAAAGGAAAAAGTTATAAAAGATTTTTAGATTTCCAAAATGATGTTGCTGTTTCTGATGTAGAGATTGCGCTCAGAGAAGGTTATAGATCAATTGAACATGTAAAAAGATATACAACTCTAGGTATGGCAACAGACCAAGGAAAAACAAGTAATTTAAATGGATTACAATTAGTATCTGAGATTGAAAATAAAGTTGTTCCGTCCGTTGGCCACACAACTTTTAGACCTCCTTATACACCTATTTCCATAGGTGCTATTGTTGGTAGAGAAGTAGGAAAGCACTCAAAACCAACAAGAAAATCTCCAATTCACAATTGGCATGAAGAGCATAACGCTGTTTTTGTTGATGCAGGAGTTTGGTTAAGACCAAGATACTATAAAAGAGGGAACGAAACTTTGTTCGAAGCTTCAAAAAGAGAAGCGAAAAATGTAAGAAGAAACGTTGGTGTTTGTGATGTAACAACACTTGGTAAGATCGACGTTAAGGGTCCTGATGCTGCTGAATTTTTAAACAGAGTATACACAAATGCATGGTTGAAGTTACCTGTTGGAAAAGCAAGATATGGAGTGATGTTAAGAGAAGATGGGATAGTGATGGATGATGGTACAACTACTAGAATTTCAGAAAACCACTATCACATGACAACAACTACTGCTCAAGCAGCTAATGTGCTTTCGCATTTAGAGTATTATTTGCAACTTGTTTGGCCTGAACTTAATGTAAATGTAGTTTCAACAACTGAGCAATGGGCAGGAGCTGCTATAGCTGGCCCTAAATCAAGAGATTTATTACAGAAATTGTTTCCAAAAACAGACGTATCTAATGAAGGTCTTCCATTTATGGGATATGTAGAAGGTGATTTATTTGGTGTTAAAGCAAGAATCTTCAGAATTTCATTCTCAGGTGAATTAGCTTACGAAGTTAATGTTGAGTCTGATAACGGAAGATTTATGTGGGAAAAAATAATTGAAATTGGAGAAGAGTTTCAAATTCAACCATATGGAACTGAAGCATTGTCTACACTTAGAATTGAAATGGGGCATGTTGCAGGTTCTGAATTAGATGGAAGAACAATTCCTTACGACAATGCTTTAGAAGGGTTATTGAGTAAAAAGAAAGATTTTATTGGAAAAAGATCACTACTGAGATCAGCTTTTGTAGCTGAGGATAGACAGCGAATTGTAGGCGTTGTTCCATTGGATAAAAAAACTAGTATTCCAGAAGGTTCACACTTAGTTAAAGACGCTAACGCTCCTTTACCGAATAAAAAATTAGGTCATATCTCAGCCTCTTGTTGGAGTGTTGAGAATGATAATCCATTTTCACTAGCAATATTAAAAGATGGAAAAAATATGATTGGAGAAAAATTATTTGTAATGTCTCCATTAAAAAACAAAGTTATTCCAGTAGAGATAGTTTCATCACATTATGTGGATCCAAAAGGAGAAAGAGTTAGATCATGAGTTTAATTTCAGCTTTAAATCATGTGCATGCAAAAGGTCAATTTGGAGATTTCGAAGGTAAAGATGATAACAATTTACTTTCAATATCTGAAACTACTAATTTATTAATTGTACAGATAGTTCAGTATAAAAGTTCAAACTCATCATTAGACAACATGCAGGTAGATGGCCTAAATTTAAGAGACAATCCATCTTTAGTTAGCTCCAATGATAACTCAAGAATACTTTGGAACGGTCCAAGAAATTGGATTTTAGTTTCTAAGAAAAAGGAAACTTTAAATGAAATAGAGCAAAAATTTAATGATAACGAATTTGCAATAACAGACCTATCTCATTCAAAAGCAATAATTGAAATTGAAGGCAAGGAGGCTAAGGAAGTTTTAAAAAAAGGATGCCCATTTAATTTTGGTGAGCTAGAAAAAAATCAATGTTTAAATTCTACTTATAACGGTATGTCAGTCACTATTGATATGCTTGATGATGATCCAGATAAATTTAGAATATTCGGATTAAGAAGTTTTGGAGATTCTCTTTATCACTCAATAACAGACGCATCTTTAGAATTTGGATATATTGCAAAGTAATTATTTATCTCTAGTAGCAATATAAACACCAATAGTAGCTATAAAAAATCCTAAAAGATCTAAATTAGATAATTTTTCATTTAAAAATAACCATGCCATGAATGCAGATATAGGAGGAATTAAAAAAAATATTGAAACTGTTTTACTTGCAGAATTTTTTTTAATTAAAAACATAAGTATTGTGAATGCTCCAAAGGATACTAAAAAAATTTGATGACTCATCGCAATAATAAATGTTTTTGAAAATTCAATGTAAGGATCAGCAAAAAAAATTATAATTAATAAATGAAATGAAAAACCCCCAAGTGCTTGGTTCATATTACTTACTGATAAAGGTAGGTTGTTGCTTATTGTTTTTTGCCAAAGAGTTGAACTTGTTATTGCTATCAAAGCTATAATGGTTGCAATTAATCCAGCAGTTGGAATTTTTGATCCAATTTCAAAACCGAGAACCAATGATGCTCCAACAAATCCTAGTAAAACACCTACCCATTGTTTAACGGAAACTTTTTCTTTTAGTATTGGTCCACTTAATGCGTTAGTTAGTATTGGTTGAAGTGTAACAATTAAAGCAGCAAGGCCAGTAGGCATTCCAATAGAAATTGAATAAAAAACACCTCCTAAATAAAACCCATGAAAAAGAACTCCACTAAAAAAAGATTGTAAAAAGTTTTTTTTACCTACAATTATTTTCTGCCTTGAATAAATAGAAAAAATTAAAAAACCCAATGCTACGAGTGCAAATCTAAAGGCTAATGCAGCAAAAGGATCGCTGTAATCAATGATTGGTTTTGTGGTTATGAATGCTGATGACCAAAGTAGAATAAAAATAAATGGGAAAATTTTAACCATTTTTGTTTTATAAATTAATAATATTCATAGTCTCGATAATTAAACTCAATTTGAACAAATTCTATCTTGAGTTGAAAAATCAGATGTATAAATTTTGAAGTATCTGTCTATGAGAAAATTAAAATTATATTTTATTCTTTTTAGTTTTATTTTTTTAACAGGTTGTTTTCAATCTTCTGCTATTCTTGGTCCAGGAATGACAATTATTTCTACTGGAAATGTTGCGCAAGCAGGATTACAATATGGAGCTAATACAGCTATTAAAAAAGAGACAGGTAAATATCCTATCACACATTTCAAAGAAACTGTTGAAACAACTAATGGCAAAAACAGCTTTATAGCTGATATAAAACAATTTATTGAAAGATTTAACAAAGTTAAAAAAAACTAATTTTAAATTAATTAAGATTTAATTTAATTAATTTTGTTTGTTTACTTTCTTTACACCACATCTCGTAACTTTCACAAACTCTCCAAAGATGATTAAAGGCTCTTTGAGATAATTCCAAAGGGAAATGAGTTTTAGTATAGTATAATTTTGGTATTTTAAGCAAAAATTTAACCATCGAGTCTTTTTGAATTTCCAAAAGCCTTAATGTTTCTTTGTTAATTTTCTTACCAGTAATTTTATCAATAAAATTGTTTTCTTTTAACGCTGATATCCATTTTTCATGAAACTCTCCTGAGCTAATAAAATCATAATCTTTTGTTGTCATGAAAATTTCAAATGCTTGAATGTTAGTAACTTCAGGATTTTGGTTTTTTATCTCAATTATTTTAAAATATATTAGTTCAGCAACTCTTAAAACGTAGGGCATATCAATTTTAGATGTCACTGTTTATCTTTTATACTTCTGCATTGCAGAGTGAGCAAGAATTAAATTTGGATCCAAAAATATCTTTGAAGATTTAATATTCTTGAATGATTTAAAGGCGAATATTGCAATTGGTAACTCAGTACAACCTAAAATTATTTTATTACATTTCATTTTTTGCAAATATTTTATAGCTGGTTTAATAGCTTTTTCAGCAGCTCTAACATTACCCATTTTTACAAACTTGATTGCTTTATTTACTGAATTTTTTTGAAGATTTTCAGATGGTTTAACTAATTGATAGCTATGATCAAAAAATTTATTATATACTCCAGTTTTTAAAGTACCTTCTGTAGCCAATAAACCGACTTTTGAATTTTTTTTACAATTTTTTTTTGTAAATTTAAAAACTTCTTTTGGCATATTTATTATTGGGATATTGATTTTTTTTTGTAGATCATCAAACCAGTAATGTGCTGTATTACATGGGATAACAATAAATTTGCATTTATTTTTTTCTAATAACTTACAACCTTCAAGAAGACTTTTTAAAACTTTATTATATTTTATTTTATTTGATTTATTTTTATTTAGATTTGATAAGTTTTTTGTTTGAGTACCTATAGACTCTGGTCTTCCAGGAATATTTGATTTGTTATATAGAACAAATAAAGGATACTCTTGATCAATTTTACCTCTATTCAGTACGGCTAGTTTATTGCAAAAATCAAGACCAGCTTGAGTACCCATTCCACCTAAAATTCCGATCATAAATTTTTTATTATTTCAAATACAACTTATATAATTAATTTTTTTGACTAAAAGTTGTTTTTTATAAGATTTGGTACTGGCTGAATAAAATTATTTATCAAAAAATAAAATTTTTTCAGCCAATAGGAAGTGTGAAATTACGCAGTTTTTAAGTTAACTGCTGAAGGACCTTTAGGACCATCTTCAACATCGAAAGTCAAAGCTTGACCCTCATCTAAACCGTTCATACCAGCATCTCTTACTGCTGAAACATGTACAAACACATCTTTTTCTTTGTCTTCTCTTTCAATAAAACCAAAACCTTTGGTTGGATTGAACCATTTTACTTTACCTGTTAGACTCATATTATTTCTTCTTACTTTATGTTATATTAATTATTACTTAAAATTTATATTTAAGTAATCTTAGCTTTGTTTAGATTTTGATGAGTTTTGTCAACAAAATAGAGAAATTATTCAATCTTATTGTCAATCTGTAGCAATCAATTTAGTCAAATAAACAGAATTAACATCTTCTTTATAATGAGCAAAAGGTTTGCAAGGCTCAAAACCACAGGATTTAAAGAGTTTTCTAGCAGGAATAAAAAAATCTCCAGCACCTGTTTCAATACTTAATCTTTTAATATCTAATTTTTTTGCCTCACTTATTAGATGATTAATAACAATAATACCGAGTCCTTTTTTTCTAAAATTATCATGAATTCTGATTGATTTGAATTCTCCGTGTCCTTTATCTAAAAATTTTAATGCACCACATCCCATTAATTGATCATCATTATATAAACTCCAAAATTTAATTGATGGAACTTTAAGACCAAGAATGTCTAAAACATGAGCACTTCCCTCGGGCGAGGCAGCTCTAAGTTCAACAAAGTGCTTGGTTAAAAGCTTGTGAACTTCTGGATCATCAAAATTACCCTCAATTGATTTTAACATTTTATTCCAGAATAGTGATATGACCCATTTTTCTTTTATCTTTAATTTCTTTTTTTAAATAATCAAAAAAGAATTCATTATCTTTAAGTTTTGGAGAATTTCTGTACTCAGATATTTGATCTCCTAGTAAATTTATCATTTTTGCATTTGATAATTTTTTTAAAGGTATCTGTTCAAGTCCACAAACAGCTCTGATGTGATTTTCAAATTGACTTACATTAAAAGCATTAATTGTTAAATGACCAGAATTATGAACTCTTGGAGCAATTTCATTTACATAAAGATTATCATTTCTATCTATAAAAAATTCTACACATAGCGTGCCAATATATTTAAGTTCTTCAGCAATTAGAATTGCCCAATCTTTAGATTGATTAAATATTTTTTCATTTATATCTGCTGGTATTTTGGAATATTTTAGGATTTGATCTTCATGCGTATTTTCTATTGGTTCATAAATTTCATATTTATTATTACTAAACCTAGTTATAATAATTGATATCTCTTTTTTAAGTTTGACTAATTTTTCTAAAATATATCCTCTTGATAAATTTAATTTAAGATTTTTCAACTCCTCAGATGATGAAACAGGGTGCTGCCCTTTTCCATCATAGCCTAATGTAGTTGTTTTAATTATACCTGGCAAAAAATCTTCAAGTAGATCAATATCAGATTGATTTTCAACAGAAACGTATCTAGTCGTTCTTATATTTAAATTATTTACAAAATCTTTTTCTGCTAGACGATGTTGAATTAATCTATTAACCGAGGGTTTCGGCAAAACTGGTTTTAACTTATTGATATCATTTAAAGTTTCATATGGGATGTTTTCAAATTCATAAGTTACCATATCAACTTTGTTAACAAATTCGTTTATTTTTTCTTTATCGTCATATTTTGCACCAATAAATTCGTCACAAAAATTTTGAGCTGGTGCTTCCAAATCATCACAAAAAATTATTATCTTAATTCCTAATTTTTTTGCGGCAATTGCAAGCATACTTCCTAATTGGCCGCCCCCAATGATTCCAAGAGTAATATTCGACATTTCTATTTCGGATTTCTTTTAACAGATTTAGTTTGCTTTGATCTCCAATTTTTTAACTTATTTTTGACTGGTGAATTATTGACAGCTATTATTTCAGCCGCAAGTAGTGCAGCATTAATGGCACCATCTTCTCCAATTGCTAAAGTACCGACAGGAATTCCTTTTGGCATTTGTGCAATCGAAAGCAAACTATCTAAACCTTTTAATTTTTTACTTTCAATCGGTACACCTAAAACTGGAATTTGAGTTAATGCAGAAATCATTCCCGGCAAATGTGCTGATCCACCAGCTCCAGCAATAATTACCCCGATATTATTTTTTTCTGCCTTTAATGCAAAATCGTACATTCTCTTTGGGGTACGATGAGCAGAAACAATTTTAGTTTCAAACGAGACACCTAATTGTTTAAGAGTTTTTTCTGCTAATTGCATAGTTTTGTAGTCAGATTGACTACCCATAACTATTGAAACTTTTTTATTAGTATTTTTTTTCATGAAAACTGGTCTTCTTGTTTATTTCAAAATTCATCAAAAATTTCAATAAAATTAATAGTATTTCAATTTAGATTGATTAATCTTATTTCGTTATGAATTTTAAAATCGATAATTTGCAATATTGCAATTGGTCTAGAAAAATTTTTGAAACAAACAGAGCTGCAGGTTTAGATGCAGTTCATGTAACTATAGTTTATCATGAAGATTATGATGAGCTACTAATAGAATTAAATAAGTGGGAAAAAATTTTTGAGGAAAATTCTGACCTTATATTTCTAGGAAAAGATTTTAAAGATATTGAAAAAGCAAAGCTTGAAAACAAAACAGCAATATTTTTTGGTTTTCAAAATTGTTCACCAATTGAGGATGATATAAGTTTGATTGAAAAAGTTCATGAACTTGGATGTAGATTTATGCAGCTGACTTACAATAATCAATCTCTTCTTGCTACCGGTTGCTATGAAAAAATTGATAGTGGGGTAACTAATTTTGGAAGAGAAGCAATAAAAGAAATGAATAGAGTGGGTATCGTTATTGATATGTCTCATTCTGCAGAAAAAAGCACAATGGATGCAATTGAAATAAGTGAAAAACCAATTGCTATTACACACGCAAACCCTTCTTTTTGGCATGCTGCAAAAAGAAACAAGTCTTCAGATTTGCTTAAGATGCTAAGTGATAGTGGAGGAATGTTAGGTTTATCTTTATATCCACATCACTTGAAATATAATACTAATTGTACTCTTGATAGTTTTTGCGAAATGGTAGCAAACACTGCAGAAATTATGGGAGCAAGTAAAATTGGTATAGGGTCGGATCTTTGTCTTGATCAACCTGACAGCGTAGTTGAGTGGATGAGAAATGGTACTTGGACTAAAACTAAAAATTATGGAGAAGGATCAAAAAATAAACCAGGCTTTCCAAAACAACCTGATTGGTTTGAAGACACAAGAGGATTTGCAAATATAGAAAAAGGTCTCAAAAAGATTGGATTTTCAGATGATGAGACACATGGGATACTAGGAAATAATTGGTACAATTTTTATAAATCAATTTAAGTTATGCAAGTAGAACTAAGAGATCCAAATACTATTATGAAATTATCTCGTTTGGGATCTTTTCATCAATCTAGACTATCTTTTTTAAGAAGTTTTTTGAATGAATTTAAAGACTGGGAATATAAACAAGATTTGTTTAATTTAGATGAAAATGGTTATGGTGAGGCAGTGTATTCATTTAAAAAAGACAAAAGAGTTTATTCTTTAGTTTGTTTTGCAAATCATATTAAAGATGAAGAAAGATCAGACAGAGTAATAGCTACTAAATGGGATGCAGCTTTTACTCTTCATGATGGAGTGCCAGGTAAAAAAGATATTGAAAGATTGAAAAATGAAGTTCCTAAACAAGAAGTTGGAAGACTTTCTTATAAAGAACTTACATTATCAAGAGCAAATAAATCCGTAAGATTATTTAATCATGTAACAGAGAATTTAAGTCAAGGATTACAACCAGATTTAAATTTATTATCAAAAGTTGGATATTTATACAGAACTACTGCTGTTTATGGATCTGGTAAATTTGGTTTAGCAGATAGGTTTAGAATTAAAAATCGTGAAGAAATTAACGGACCATTTAGACTAGAAATGATGCTGGTTTATCTTGTAAGACAGTTTACTTTTGATCAGGTAAATCATGTTGCTTATCACAAGAACCCAAAAAAAGCAGTCAAACTAGATGAACAAATTTCTAAAAATTTAGGAATTGGAAATTCTACTGGATTAGGAATGGCTCCTTTTATTGTTAATCATCCAACACTTTTAAACAACTGGATCTTAAGTAGAGAAATAGCTTTAAAGAAAATTAGAGAAATTCAAAATGTAAATAAAAACGATAGTGAACTGTTTTTTGATTGTGTCAAAAAATCATTAACAAATATCACAAGCTGGAACACTGATAGTGAATATCAAAAAAATAAAATTAATAATTTAATGAAAGATGTTCAAAAATTTTTGAATTTTATTGAGAATGAGTTTGATTTTACAACAGAGTATCCTTTCAACAGTATTTATGAGTGGCTTGAGAAAGAAACATGTGAAGAATGTATTGAATACATAGTATCCATTATGATGGAACCATACAGTGAGATAACAGAACCTTTAGTAAAAGAAATGAGCTCTGATGAAGAAAAATATTTTAATATACCAGCTCACAGAACTGTTGAAGATTTAAGAAATATAATTGAAAAAAAATATCCAAACATTTTAGAAATTAACTTTGAAAAAAAAGAAAATAATCAAAATTTTTGGTTTATCTCAAAAAATAAAGAAGAGCCAAGATTAGCTGATAGATTTGAAGAACATGGTTCAGACTTAGAACAACCTTTATCTATAGCAAGAGATATAAAAAAACTTTACGAAATACTATTAGTTACTAAAAATAGTCAAACTGTGTCCGATTTTTTAATTAAAAATTCTGAATTGAGACATGTTGTTAGAAAAGTTTTTATAGTTGAAAAATTTCCTTATTCAGAAATTCAAGACAATACAATTGGTAAGAATATAATGCCTATTGATATGCTAAGATTAAAACTATCTTTTTTTGGGGCTTTGAAATTTGATCCAAGGTCTGACAAATGGTTAAGAATTTGTATGTTTCAAGGAGCGCCCCTACCAAATGAATTAAATAATTACGATGAGCAGTGGGTTTATAAAACTAACATTTAATCATGAAATCATTAAGTGAAATTGAAACTACTGTTAAAAGAGCAACTAAAGCTAGAGGATATTCATGGGGAGTTGCTGAAGAAACAGCAAAATGTATAAGACTATTAGAGTCTTTTGGCCTTCCGGGTATAAAGCATATAAATAAATATTTTTCAGAAAGGAAAGAAAACAGTTTTCAAAATTTAAATCTAATAGTAGAAAAAAATCCAACTTCAGCAAAACCTTATTGTCCAATTATCCTTGGAGTTAGTTTTTTAGACCAATCAAAATCTTTAGAGCTTTTAAAAAAAATTGAATTAAATAATGTTAGTTACCCATCTATATTTTTAGCTTTTTTGAGCAGAACATCAGAAATAATTGGCAAAAAAATTCTCATAAGTCTTGATCAAAAAGAAATTATTTTAAATTTAAACGTCAATATCTATTCTAGCATTGCAAATAATGACTTTCCGTCTGTTGCAAATCAATTGGAGATCAGTTTTTTGGAAAATATTGATAGTTTTTCTGAGGAAGAGTGGAAGAATTTGTACAAATTGTCTGAAGATACTTTTGTTGAAGAATCAGAGAGTTTAAAACAAGGAGGGGCAGGTGCAGGCCTAACAGATAATGACTGATAATTTTGATGAAATTCAGGATCAAGATAATAGTGAGGATTTAAATAATATTTGTGATGAGTGTAAAGATGAGGATGAGAGTGTATCTCAAAATTTAATTTTAACTGGTTTTAAAATTTGTAAATCTTGTAGAGTTTCTAAAACTATTTTTCCAATTTAGCTAATTTGATTGACTGGGAGCATATTCATTCTGCTCATTACAAAAGTAATCGATAGAAATGCAATTATTAAAAATGATAGTAAGACTATACCAAAAGATTTAAAATTAGATTTTAAATTTAAAATTTCTTTCGTTGAAATTATTAAACCTGCAAAAATCCAAAATTGAGTAAGAAAAATTATAGGTATCATTAAATCTGGAGTTACTGCAAAAAATCTTAATAAACCAGGAGCATGAGCAAAACCAACTGCGGTTAGAACTTTTTTAAATGATACTTTAGTTTGTTTATCTGGAAAAAGTTTAACACCTATTACAAAAATGAAGATCGCCCATATTAACCAAGTAACTATTGCTGTTAGACCTGACATTCCTATTGCAGTTTTAATGACAGTGTTAGCCGCTACTGCACCAGCAACTCCATCTAAAATCATTATTAAGCCTGCAAAATATATTGAAGCTTCGCCAAAATTTCTGTTATCAGAATAAAGCGTCTTATCTAATTTTATTGACTTGAAAATGATATTTAAAAATTCACCAAACATTAATTTTTATCTTTTTTATTTTTTTGAGCTTTATAAGAAACAATTAATGGGAATACTATTAAAGCAATCGCAATAATAATGCAAACTGCGATTAGAAACCCTTTTGTCATTGAATTTTGGGGGAGTTTAAATCACTCCCCCTAAAATAGATTTAGCCTTCTACAACTTCTCTTGTATTTGCGTTGAAAGACTCTTTAAATGGAATATCCACTACTACTGCATCAACAGGTGTTCCTGGTGTCTCTGAATATTCTGCAGGTAAATGAACTTTAAATTTAGTTCCTACTTTTCCTTTTGGAAAACCATTTGCGTTTAATGTTCCATCAAAAGGAACGTATCCCATTGCAATGTTGGTTTTCTTTTCAGGATGCCACCATGGTGATGTTAAAAATCCTACTGGATCTCCACTACTTTCAGGAGAAACTAACCAAAAGTCAGGTGCATAATTATCAATAGGTTTGCCTCCCAATTCCATACCAACTAATTGAAGTTTGTAAGGTTTTTTTCCTGCTTTTAATTCTTCTTTCATTTTTTCTAGTGCAGCCTTACCAACATAATCTGCAGTTTTGTTCCATTCTCCTTTTCCAGATAAAGAAACTTGATAACCCAAATTACATTGGAACGGATTGTGCTGTTGATCCATATCTTGTCCCCATGAAAGAATACCCGCTTGAATTCTTCTGTGGTGAGCAGGAGCAATAACCATTAAGCTATGTTTTTTTCCAGCTTCAAGTACAGCATTCCACATATCTTCAGCATATAAAGTAGAGTTTCTTAGATAAATTTCATAACCAGCTTCTCCTGAGAAACCAGATTGTGAAATTACAACATCTCTTCCACCAATTTTAGCTTCAGCTAATCCATAGAAAGGCATGTTGTCAAAATCTACTTGATCTCCACACAAATCTTTCATCAATGCTTTTGATTTAGGACCTTGAATTTGAACTGGGCTCACATCAATTTCTTCAATTTTACAATCAAATCTGCCATCTGCATTTACACCTTGAAGATACATTCCGATATCAGAATCTGATAACGAAAACCAAAATTCATCTTCAGATATTCTTAAAAGAATTGGATCATTTAAAACTCCACCGTATGCATTACATAGAATTACATATCTTGCTCTCATTGGTGAAATTTTAGTTGCATCTCTTGTAATTACATAGTCAGTAAATTTTTCTGCATCTGGACCTTTAACTCTTATTTGTCTTTCAACAGCAACGTTCCACATTGTTACATGGTTTACTATAGCATCGTATTCAACCATAGCTCCACCATCTTCAGGTTTTACATAACCTCTTGGGTGATAAATACGATTGTATACAGTTGCTCTCCAACAACCTGCCTGCATTGATAAATGCCAATAAGGAGATTTTCTTACCCTTGTTGAAATTAACATTTCAACTTTTGTTGGCCCACTTTGTCTTAAGTTGTATGGTACTTCTCTATCTGACTGATCAACAGAAGTAACATGTTTTAATTTAGTATAGTCAAATTCATTAGACATAACTATTCTCCCTCAACCACTTGTTAGTTTCCTTCAAGCCGCCGAATGTATAAATGTGGAAGTTATCAGTGTGCGATTTAACTTTCCCAATTAAATCATTAGGGTCTTTAGGTTTTAATAAATCTAACGCCTTACTAAAATTAGATTTAAGAAAGTTTAAGGAATTTTTTGCCCCAACGATATTAGCAAATTTAATTAAGCTAGATATTTTCAAGGGCCCAGTGATTCCAACATGCACTGGTACGCTTTGTTTAGAAATAAAATCAATGATAGGCTGAGGATTTAATAACCACTGCGTTACTATATAATCAGCGTAAGGCTTTTTATCTATCATTGCTTTTTCTAAATCTGTGTCGGATATATCAGGACACCCTTCAGGATGTCCAGCTATTCCTATTTTCATTTTTTCAAAATAACCTGTTTCTAAAAGTTGAAATGAACTATCAAATTTTCCAAGAGGCTCTCTTCCTCCTCCAATAATTAGTGCTTGCTTCACTCCTCCATCTTTGCATCTTGTAACATAATCTTTTAGTTCACTATCATCATGCATTGACCTTGCTGGAAAATGTGGAACTGGGTTAAATCCTTTTTTAACAAGTTCTACTGCTTTATCTGCGGTTTCTTTATAATCTCCTCCTGGAAGCATAGTGATATAAACATCACTTAGTTGAGGTACAGTTTCAAGATCTGTTTTAGGACCAATCTCTAAAGAAAAATTCATATTTTGGATCTTTATTGATTTTGAAATATGAGTCTAGAAAATTCGATTATGACAATTGGTCTACTTTTTAAGCTGACCTCTGTGCTTTTGAATTCTTTGGCCGTACTGCTGAGTGACCCTGTCAAAGATAATTGCTAAGGCTACAATTGCTAAACCATTCATCATTCCCAACGCCAAATATTGGTTAGAAATAGCCTGTAAAATAGGCACTCCTAGACCTCTAACACCAATCATCGATGCTATAACTACCATTGCTAAAGCCATCATAATTGTTTGGTTAATGCCCGCAAATATTGTGGGCAATGAAAGAGGAATTTGAACAGACCTTAGTTTTTGTATTGGGGTTGCCCCAAAAGCCTCGCTTGCCTCTAAAGTTTCTTTATCCACCTCTCTAATCCCCAGATTGGTTAGTCTTACAATTGGGGGTAAGGCATAAATACAAACTGCCAATAGACCTGGAACTTTTCCTATACCAAGTAGCATGATAATAGGAATTAAATAAACGAAACTTGGAATAGTTTGCATCATATCTAATATTGGTAAAATTGCTTTTTCTGCTCTTTGTGACTTTGACATTAAAATTCCTATTGGAATACCAACAACAATACAAACTAAAGTCGAAACTGATATAATAGCAACTGTAGCCATACAGTTTTTCCACATTCCAAAATATCCAATTATCAAAAAGCAAACCATCGTCCCAATAGTTAATTTTATACTTCTTGAACCTATCCATGCTAATAGGGCAAAAACTGCAATAATAATAGGCCAAGGACTATTTACTAAAAGTTTTTCGAGCCAAATTAAAAAATATAATAGGGGATCAAAAAAACCTTCTATTCCATCTCCATAGGCTCTTGAAAATTCTTTAAAACTAAAATCAATACCTTTTTTAAGCTCTCTTAAAGCTGTTCTATCCATTACAGGAATTTTAGTAAAGAAATCCATAAATTATATTTAAACTAATCGAACCCGTTTTACAACGGGTTCGATAATAACATTAATTTAAAGTGCTTTTTTTATTTTTGCAGCAGCATCACTTGAAACCCATTTAGTCCAAACATCTTCTTGTGTTTTTAGGAATTCAATTGCAGCATCTGCACCTTCTGCTTGGTTTTCACCCATCCAAACTAACATACCGTTCATTACTGGACCTGGGTAAGTTCTGTTTTCAAGATACTTCATACCTTCTTTTCCAGCTGTTTTTTTGTAGTTATCAGTTGCAACAGTATATACTTCAGATTTTACCCATGAAGATTTTAAAGGGTTAGCACATTCTTGCTCTGGTTTTGACAAACAATTATCCCAGTTATCTTTACCAGCATACTCACCCATATCTACAGCTTGCATGTTGTATTTACCTATAATAGCAGTTGGCGACCAGTAGTAACCAAACCAGTTTTCACCTCTTTCTGCTGCCTTAGCAATTGAACCATCAAGTCCTGCAGCAGAGCCAGTTTCTACTATCATCCAACCTTTTTCTTCCATACCCCAAGCTCTAAAATGGTTTCTGTTACTTAATTCACAGTTCCATCCTGGAGGGCAAATATGGAATCCACCTTTTGAAGGGTCCTCTGGGTGAGGGAATAGATCAGGTCTTTCTAAGATTGCATCAGCAGTCGTTAATTCAGGATGCTTTTCTAAAGTAGCAGGTAATACCCACCAACCTTCTCCAAGTCCAGTGATTGGTGCTTTATTAATTGAATGAAGTTTACCTTCAGCAACAGCTGCTTCTAACTCTCTTTTAGCAGCATTTGCCCAAAACTCTGGAGCAACATCTGGTTCACCTTTTTCTTGCATAGATGCAAAAGTTGGCTGAGTTGCACCTGGCACCAATTCAACAGTACATCCATATCCTTCTTCTAGTATGATTTTATCAACTTCAGCCATTAAGTTTGCTGAAGCCCAGTTCATATTAGCGATTGTTATAGTTCCACAAGCTGCATTAGCCACACTTCCAAAAGAAGTAAGACCAAAAACAACAGCTAGTGAAAGAATTATTCTTTTAATTTTCATTATATCTCCCAATATTTGATTCATTTAAAAATCAAATTGAACATATTGAGAGAAATATTGCAAATTAAATTCAATCATAAGTTGAAGTTAAATTGTCTTTAACTGTGCAATAAATTTAGTTATGGTTTTATTATGAAATTTTCAGCAAATTTTTGTTTCAAAGAGTTTGTTTATATTTTAAATTGCAAAACAGTTTTTCAGCAAATCATTATTAGAGAGTCGTAATTTTTAAACCTAAAAATTAATTTTTTAATTAATTAATTAAAGGAGGTTTATGAATTTAAATAAAAAATTATCAGACATCTTAGATCCTAAAAAAATAGAAGTTGTTAAAAATCCCATAGAAAAAGCACATGGATTGCCAAATGAATGTTATTTAAATGATGACTATTTAGAATTTGAGAAAGAAAAAGTTTTTAAAAATAATTGGACAATGATTGGTGTTGCAAGCTCTGTTCCAAATCCTGGTGATGCAAAGCCTTTTAATCTTTTAGGGATACCAATACTAACGGTTAGAAACAAAGAGAACGAAGTAAAAGTTTTTCATAATGTTTGTAGTCATAGAGGTTTTAAATTAGTTGATCAGGAATGTAAGTTAAAAAATGTAATTAGATGCCCTTATCATTCTTGGTCCTATGATTTTAATGGAAAATTAACTGTTACACCACACATAGGAGGACTTGGAAAACATGAGATTGAAGGGTTTGATAAAAACAATAGCAACCTAAAAGAGATAAAATCAAAAGTTTGGATGGATTTAATCTTCATAAATATTAATTCTAATGCAAAACCATTTGAAGATTTTATTAAACCTCTAGAGGATAGATGGTCTAAGTTTATTTCTAAAAAAGATCAAAAATTAATAAGACATTCGACTGATAACGGATATTTTAATATGACAGTTAATAGTAATTGGAAATTTGCAATTGAAAATTATTGTGAAAGCTATCATTTACCGTGGATACATCCAGAACTAAATAAAGTTTCAAATATATCAGATCACTATCACATTGAAGATGAGAATTTTAATTTTTCAGGACAAGGAAGTAATAAATATTCACAACAGTTCGACGGAAACATTAAATTTAAATGCTTTCCTAACTGGCCAACTGAACTTTCTGAAAAATCTGAATATGTATCATTATATCCAAACGTAATGTTAGGAATACATATTGATCATTTCTATGCATTTTGGTTAGAGCCAATTTCTAACAATCAAACTAAAGAACATTTTGAATTATATTATGTTGGAGACGAAAGCGCCTCCAGTGATGAGTTTAAACTTATAAGAGAAAAAAATTTTGCATTTTGGCAAGAAGTTATGAATGAAGATGTGACTGCAATAGAAGGAATGCAAAACGGGCGAAATTCCCCAGCTTACAATGGTGGGAATTTTTCACCTGTAATGGATACTCCTACTTTGATGTTTCATAAGTGGGTTGCAACCAACTTAACAAAATGAGAGGGTAAATTATGAAAAAAGATCTAATTACAAGATTAAATGAAGGTCCAATAATGTGTGCTGAGGGCTATCTTTTTGCAATGGAAAGAAGAGGTTATCTTTCAGCGGGTCCATTTGTTCCAGAAGTAGTTTTAGAACATCCTGAGGTAGTAACACAATTACATAGAGAATTTATTAGAGCAGGTTCAGATGTTGTTCAGGCATTTACTTATTACGGTCATAGAGAAAAGCTTAGAATAATTGGCAAAGAACATTTATTAGAACCAATGCAAAAAAATGCACTCAAAATTGCAAAAGATGCTGCAGCTGAGTTTAAAGATTTAGATTTGCTGGTATGTGGAGATGTTGCAAACACCAATGTATTTGATCCTGGTGATGCAAATACTCATAAACAGTGTCAACAAATGTATGAAGAACAAGTAGCTTGGGCAAAAGAAGCTGGTGTTGACTTTGTTATTGCCGAAACAATAAGTTGGACTGATGAAATGAAAATTGCATTAAAAGCAATTAAAGATGCTGAACTTATTGCAGTTTGTAATTTTGCAATTCCTAGAGGAGACAAAACTAGAGAAGGACATAGTGCTGAAGATGCATGCAAGATGATGGAAGACTTAGGTGCTGATGTTGTTGGATTAAATTGTTACAGAGGACCCGAGATGACAATGAAGCTTTTAAAAAAAGTTAGAGACAAAGTTTCATGCCATGTATCAGGACTTCCTGTCCCTTACAGAACTACTGAAGAAGAACCTGGTTTCTTAAATATCACTGATCACGGATGTGACTGTATTCCTGGTGGAAATGCATTTCCAGTTGCTTTAGATAATTTGTTTTGTAATAGATTTGAAATGGCAGAATTTGCAAAAGATTGTGTAAAAAATAAAATAAATTTTATTGGAATATGTTGTGGCGCTGAGGCTCACCACGTTAGAGAAATGTCAGTTGCGATTGGTAAAAAACCAATTTCAATGAAATACATGCCAGACATGAGTAAACATTTTCATCACGGTACTGATAAATCTTTGAAAGAAGTAAACAAGGAAATAAAATATTAATGGAAAAGCATGCCAAAGTTGTAATCATAGGTGGTGGTGTAGTAGGATGTTCTATTCTTTACCATTTATCAAAATTTGGATTAAAAGATTGTATTTTACTTGAAAGAAATGAATTAACTTCAGGTTCCTCGTGGCATGCCGCGGGAAATGTTCATGTAATTTCTTCTGACCCAAATATCTCTCGGATGATGGCTTACACAATAGGTCTTTATAAAGAGATAGAAAAAGAATCTGGTCATTCAACAGGATTTAAACCTAGTGGAGGTTTTTATTTAGCTTCAAATGAAGTTTGGGCTGATTATTTAAAGAGAGAAAGATCCAAAGCAAGATATATGGGGCTTGATCAAGAATTTATTTCTTTAGAAGAAGTAAAAAAGAAAAATCCGTTAATTGATCCGTCTAGATACTTGCTAGCATTATGGGATCCTATTGATGGAGAAGTTGATCCATCAGGAGTTACTTATGCTTTTGCAAAAGCTGCAAAAGTTCATGGTGGAAAATATTACACTCACACAGTAGTTAAAGATACTAAACAAAAAAAAGATGGGTCATGGGAAGTATTTACCGACAAAGGGAATATAAATGCTGAAATAGTAATTAATGCCGGTGGTTTGTGGGCAAGAGAAGTTGGTCAATTAGCTGGACTTAATCTTCCAGTTCAGCCAATGGAGCATCATTATTTGATTACTGAACCTATTCCAGAAATTGAAGGAATGGGTGATCAAAGATTACCTATTGGTACAGATTTTGAAGGAAATATTTATTTTAGACAAGAAGGAAAAGGAATGTTGCTTGGAACTTATGAACCAAAATCAACTCCTTGGAAAGTAGAAGGTACTCCAATGAATTTTGGTCATGAGTTACTTCAGCCAAAATTAGATAACATTGAAGATCGATTGGCAATTGGGTTTGAGAGAATGCCAGCATTAGAGCGTGCAGGAATAAAAAATATAGTAAATGGCCCTTTTACTTTTGGACCAGACGGAAGTCCTTTAATTGGTCCTGTTCCAGGAATGAAAAATTATTGGGTTGCAGTTGGTGTGATGGCTGGATTTTGCCAAGGGGGTGGAGTCGGAAAATGTATTGCTGAATGGATTATTGATGGCGAACCTTCAATTGATGTTTGGGCTATGGATGTTGCAAGATTTGGAGATTATGCATCCCCTCAATATGGAACAATAAAGTCTTCAGAAAATTATGAACGAAGATTTATTATGACATTTCCTAATGAAACTTTACCAAAGGGAAGAAAGCAAAAAACCACTACGCTATACGATCGTTTTGTTAATCAAGGAGCTGTAATGGGGGACAGTTTTGGATTGGAAAATGTGTTGTGGTTTGCAAATAATAAAGAAGATGCTCATGAAGAACCTACAATTAAAAGATCAAGATCACATGACTATGTGTCAAAAGAAGTTATTAATGTTAGAGAGAATGTTGGTTTAATTGAAGTTGCTAACTTTTCAAAACATGAATTTAAAGGACCTGATGCCAGAAAATTTTTAGATCACATCATGGCTGGAAGACTTCCTAAACCTGGAAGAATATCTTTATCACCAATGTTGTCATATAGAGGAAAATTGTGTGGCGATTTAACTGTGGCTTGTTTAGATGAAAATGAATTCATGGTATTTGGTTCTGGAGCTGCTCAAGAAATGCACAGACGTTGGTTTGAGAGTCATTTAGATAAATTTAATTTAAGTTATTCTAATAGATCTGATGAGTATCATGGTTTATCTATCGCAGGACCTAATTCAAGGAAAGTTTTAGAAAAAATCGTAAGAGACGATGTTTCAAATGAAAAATTTAAATTTAGAGATTCTAGAAGAATGTTTGTTGGGGGAGTTCCCGCATTAGTAAATAGAATTTCATTTACTGGTGAACTTGGATATGAAATTTATGTGGCACCTCACTATCAATTAAAACTTTATGAAGAATTAATGGAAGCTGGCAAAGAATTTAATATTAAACCCTTTGGTGGAAGAGCATTAATGTCGATGAGGTTGGAGAAAAATTGGGGAGCTTGGACATTAGATTATAGACCAGATTTTACTGCAAAAGAGACAGGCCTAGATGCTTTTATTAATTGGGATAAAGAGTTTATTGGTAAAGAAAGTGCACAAAATGAAAATTCTTCAAATAAACTTATACCTTTAATTGTTGAAACAAATGATATTGATGTAACAAATAATGAGGCGGTAATGAATGGAGATCAAAGTATTGGTTATGTAACTTCAGGTGGTTTTGCTCATTTTGTAAATAAAAGTGTAGCTTTTACTTTTGTTGATCAAAAAGGCATTAAATCTGAAAATAAAATTCAAGTAGAGATAAATGGAGATTTATTTAATTGTTCAATAATTAAAGAACCACTTTATGATCCAAGTGGTCAAAAAATGAGAAGCTAATGGCTCAAAAAGACGTAGGAAACAAAATTCCAATTTATAAGC
>CACFZQ010000017.1:0-21628 GCA_902570835.1 uncultured Pelagibacteraceae bacterium
TCCACAGAAAAATACAATTCAGATAATATAGATATTAAAAAAAGCTAAAATTTTAAGCAGTTTGAATTTTCTTTTCAATAAATCCTGGAACTTCCTCTTTTTCTGTAACTTCTTCTTTTTTACCTTTTGGTTGATAAGCATAAAGTAAATGAAGCTTACAATAAGAGAAATCTTTTAAAGAGGATCTACCACAAAAGTAGAATTCTTTTTCATCTGGATGACCTATTGGCCATTTACATGAACTTTCGTCTAATTCTTCTAATTGTTTAGGGTTTTCTGGTTCAAAATCTTTTTCAATTATTAAAGATTTAAACTTACTTTTACGACCTCTTTTTGATTGAACATTATTCTGCTCAAGAGAACTTTCAAAATTTCTACTAGATGTTGCAGTTCTTGTTTTTATTTTTGCTGATAAATTTAATCTATGAGCTTTACCAATCACAGCATTACGACTTATGCCACCTATAATCTCGGCTATTTGGCTAGCTGTATTACCTTTGCCCCACAATTCTTTTAATTTTGAAACTTTTTCTTCGGTCCAACTCATATCTATATCTTGTGTTTAATATTTTCTTAACGACAATATACTGTTATTAATTTAATTGAAACAATCAAAAAATTAGAGTTATCAACAATAAAAGCCCAGCTTAAATAAAATTAGTTTTTCAATCATAACTTGTATCTATGAAATAAAATTTATAAAAACAAATTTAATATATGAGCAATTTAGCAAAAAATTATAACAGAAAAAAAATTTCATTTAAGTACGGAAAAGGAAGTTACCTATATTCTACAGACGGAAAAAAATATCTTGATTTTGTTATGGGTATTGCCGTTAATTCTTTAGGTCATGCTCATCCAAGTTTAGTAAAAACAATCAACAAGCAATCTAAAAAACTTTGGCATGTATCAAATGCTTTTCAAATTCCTGAAGGAGAAAATTTAGCAAAAAAACTATGTAAAAAAACATTCGCTGATTATGTAATGTTTCAAAATAGTGGAGCAGAAGCCACTGAAGCGGCAATTAAAGTTGCTAGAAGATTTTTTTTTTCAATAGGTAAAACAAATAAAAATAGAATTCTTTGTATTAAAAATTCATTTCATGGAAGAACATTAGCTGCAATTTATGCGAGTGGATCAAAGAAAATGACAGAAGGATTTGGTCCTAAAGTAAAAGGATTTGATCACTTTACTTTTGGAGATCACAAATCATTAGAAAAGAAAATCACAAAAGATACTGCGGCCATAATGGTTGAGACTATAATGGGAGAAGGTGGAATTAAAGTTATTCCAGATTTCTGTTTAAGAGAGCTTAGAAAATTATGCGATAAGAAAAAAATTCTTTTAATTCTAGATGAAGTTCAATGTGGAATAGGCAGATCTGGAGATTTTTTTGCATTTGAAAAATCTAAAGTAAAACCAGACATAGTCCCAATAGCTAAAGGAATTGGAGGTGGCTTTCCTATAGGAGCTGTTCTTATGAATAAAAAAGTAGCTGCAGGCATGGTACCTGGCACTCACGGATCTACATTTGGAGGAAATCCACTAGCTATGTCAGTTGGAAATAAAGTAATGGATATAGTTTCAAATAAAAAGTTTTTAAATAATGTACAAAAACTATCTAAATATTTCTTATCAAACTTAAATAAGATTAAGGAAAAATATCCTAATATTATTAAACAAATAAGAGGAAGAGGTTTTTTAATTGGAATACAGTTACGTCAAGATCAGACAAATTTTATTAAAAAATTAATGGAAAATAAATTACTAACTATTCGTGCTGCAGAAAATGTTGTCAGAATTTTACCACCTCTTAATGTTAAAAAAAGTGAGCTTGATGAAGCTTTAAAAATAATAAATAAAGTTTGCAGCCAATTTAAATAATTATGAAACATTTTATAAATTTAAAAGATATTCCTGGGAAAGATTTAAGAAAAATAATTACTGATGCAAAAAAAAGAAAAAGTTCTAGAAAAAAACTTACTACATTAGAGGTTGATAGAGGTGCCCCATTAAAAGGTAAAATTTTGATCCAAATGTTTGAAAAACCAAGCTTAAGAACAAGAATGAGCTTTTATTTAGCAATAAAACAGCTTGGAGGAGGAACTGTAACACTCAGATCCAATGAACTTCATTTAGGACAGGGTGGTGAAAGTATATCTGATACAGCAAAGGTTCTCTCAACATATGGCGATGGATTTATGTTGAGAACGGATAGTGATAAAAAAATTGAAGATTTTAAAAAATATTTATCTATCCCAGTGATTAATGGTTTGAGCCCGTCCTCTCATCCAACTCAAGTGCTTTCAGATGTCTTTACAGTTGAGGAGATTACAAAAAAACCTATCTCTAAATTAAATATTTGTTGGATTGGTGATTCAAATAATGTTTTAGATAGTTTAATAGCTGCTTCAGTTAAATTTTCTTTCAAGCTAAGTATTGGTTGTCCAAAAAACTTCGAACCAGGTAAAGAAGTGAGAGATTGGGTAAAAAAAAATAAGAGAAAAATTTATATTTATAATGATCCAAAAAAAGCTGCTTGTGGAGCTGATGTAATTTTTTCTGATAAAGTTATTTCGTTAAATGACAAAGTAAACAAAAAGGAAAAAATTCAGGCATTTAAAAAATTTAAAATTGATAAAAAATTAATGAGTTTTGCAAATAAGAATTGCATCTTTTTACATTGCCTGCCTAGAGGTAATGAAGTTTCTGAAGATATTTTCTTAGGAAAAAAATCTCATGTATGGGTACAGGCTCTTAACAGAGTTCATGTTCAAAAAAGTATACTGTTGTATTGTTTTGGAAAATTAAGGTAGTGGAATGGGGTTATCTGAATTTTCATTTAGATATTTAATTACAGACGCTCTATCTAATTCTTTTCTCAAACCTGCATAAGCCATTTTTGTACCTTTAATGTATTTAGCAGGTTTTTTTAGAAACCCATTTAACTCTTCAAATGTCCATTCTTTTTCATATGCAGCTAATGCTTTTGAATATTTATAATCTTCAACTGCTCCAACTTTTCTTCCAACAACATTATATAAAGCTGGACCTATAGCATTTTTTCCACCTTTTATAATTGAATGACAGGCTGCACACTTTTTAAAAATTTTTTCTCCACTTGCTATATCTCCCATAGCCATTAATGCAGCAATATCGACTTTTTCTTCAGTAGAAGTTGTTGTTGAAGATGATGCATTAGACACCTGCTCAACTTCCACCTTGTAACCTGGGGTTTCTGGCTTTTCTACATGAAAAATTACATCAGATAATTTTCCGATACCAATAACAAGAAGTGCAACCATTAAAACTGCAGCTACAATTTTGTTAATTTCAAAAGAATCCATTTTTATAAATTTAATTTTGAACGTATAACATGATAAATTAAAATTTGACTAAAATTTAATGTACAAATTTGCCTCTATTTTAATTAGTGATTAATGAAAACTCTTATAATTATACCCTCTAGATTATCCGCAACTAGGCTTCCAGGAAAACCATTATTAAAAATCAATAATATTTCAATTATTTCACATGTATACAAGAGAGCAAAAGATGCAAATATTGGAGAGGTAATTGTTGCTGCAGAAGATCAAGAGATTGTCAATGATATAAAAAATAATGGAGGAAATGCTATTTTAACAAGCAATAAACATAAAACTGGTACAGACCGAATTTATGAAGCTTATCAAAAACTCAACTTAGATAATATTGAATTTATAATGAATCTTCAGGGTGATGAACCAGCAATAAATATTCAGGATATTGTTAATCTGAACCAGATGATGACAGATCACAAAGCAAAAATAGGAACCCTTGCGGCTAAAATTGAGAATAAATCAGATTTAGCAAATGAGAATATAGTTAAAGTTATTACTGAAAATAATTTAGAATATGACCCGTTTTCTAAAGCAAAAACATTTTTAAGGAAATCTCAAAATGCCTTAAATATTTATCACCATATTGGGATATACTGTTATTCATCTGAAATTCTTAAAAATTTTGTTGAATTAGAACAATCTAAAAATGAAATTGAAAATAGATTAGAACAACTTAGGGCTTTAGATAATAATATAAAAATAAATGTTGCTCTAGCTAACAAAGCTCCAATAGGAGTCGACACAGAAGAAGATTATCTAGCCTTAAAAAAAATAATGGAATATAAGTCCTGATGGGTAAAATATATTTTCAAGGAACATTTGGAGCCTATTCTCATTTAGCAGCAGTATCAATTGACCCTGATGCTGAAATTTTACCTTGTAAAACTTTTGATGATTGTTTTAATAAAGCTTCAGAAGAACCTGATTGTAGAATAATAATACCAGAGTCTAACAGAATTACAGGAAATATAGGAATTGAATATTTAATTTTTAAACATAGATTGAATATTTACCAAGAGTATTTTCAAAAAATCGAACATAATTTATTAGGTCAGCCAGGAGCTAAACTGTCTGATATAAAAGAAGTTTATTCTCATGCACAGGGTTTATCGCAATGTTCAAATTTCATAAAAGCAAATAATATTGCTGAACATATAAGAGCAGATACAGCCGGATCAGCTGAAATGATTTCAAAAACAAAAGATAAAAAACAAGCAGCAATAGCATCATCTCTAAGTGCTGAAATTTATAATCTTGATATAATTAAGAAAAATATAGAAAATGAGAGTGGAAATTTAACAAGGTTTCTTGTCATGGGGAAAAATATATCTCAACCTGAGTTTGGAAATAAAAAATATATAACTTCATTTTTATTTAAACTAAAAAATAAACCTGCATCTCTTTATCAATCTCTTGGAGGTTTTGCTATCAATGGAGTAGATCTTACTAAGCTTCAAAGTTACCCAGAAAAAAATTCTTTCAATTCTTATTTTTTCTTATGTGATTTAGACGGACATATTGAAGATCCAAAAGTCCAAAAATCTCTAGAAGAGCTAGGCTTACATTGTGAGGATTTTCACGTCCTAGGTGTTTTTGAAGCCGATAGTTTGAGACAAAAAAAATAATAATCTTTTCTTGTAGATTAGAAATTTTAACTGCTATAATAGATCTGGAGGCTAGAGGTGAATGCTGCTTGAACCCGACCAGATCTTAACGGAAGCAGTCGTAGAGACAGTTATTCAGGTTCTAGTCTCCTAAAAATTTATGAACAATAATTCAAAAGTATTAGCTCTCAAATATAGACCTCAAGTATGGGAGGATCTTATTGGTCAAGAAGTTGTTGCTGAAACAATTATAAACTCAATAAAAGCTAACAAAGTACCCAATGCATATTTGTTTACTGGAATTAGAGGGATTGGAAAAACTACAACTGCAAGAATTGTAGCAAAAGCCTTGAATTGCTCAAATGGTATTGAAAAAATGTGCATTGATAATTTGTGTGAAAATTGTCAGTCGATTGCAAATTCAAGTCACATTGATGTACTTGAAATGGATGCAGCTAGCAAGACAGGAGTTGATGATGTTAGAGATCTAATTGAGTTTTCCAGATATGGGCCTACTTCAGCAAAGTACAAAATATTTATAATCGATGAAGTTCATATGTTAAGTAAACAAGCTTTTAATGCTTTACTAAAAACATTGGAAGAACCACCTTCATATTTAAAATTTATATTTGCCACAACAGAAATAAAAAAGATTCCTATAACAGTCGTTTCAAGGTGTCAGCGTTTTGATCTTTCAAGAATTAAATCTTCTGAACTGTTAGATTTTATAAAAAAAATTAAAGATAAAGAAAACGGAAAAGTTACGGATGACGCTCTAAAATTAATTGTAAAAATATCTGAAGGCTCAGTAAGAGACGCACTTTCTCTATTAGATAGAGCGTTATTAAGTTTAGATAATGATAAAGAACTAGATTTAAATTCTGCTCAAAAGATTTTTGGTTATTTTGATAAATCACAACTAATTGATTTATTTGAATTGGTATTGAGAGGAGAAGAAGAAAAGGTAATTAAAATTTACAGAAAAATATATGATCAAGGAGTTGAACCAAACATATTTTTAAATGATTTTTTAGAATTGTTATATTACTTTAAAAATATAAATTCTCTTACTTTAGAAAGCACTAATTTTTCTCTTAATGATGAAGAATTTAATAAAATAAAAAATATTTCTAATCAAATCCAACCAGAGGTATTAATTTTATTTTGGCAGTTTTCTATCAAATCATTAGAAGAATTAGATATTGTTTCAAATCAACATTTATCAATTGAAATGTTTTTAATTAGATTAATGCACTTAAGTTCTGTAAAACAAATTAAACAATTAGATACAAAACCTAAACAAGAAAATTCAACTAGCAAAATCGAGACAAAAACAGAGACTAAAATTATTGATCAAATAAAAAATATCTCTCAAGAGGAAAAAAAGAATCCAGAAATACAAACTGAAGTTAAAGCAGAAATCAAAACTCAAATAAATTCTTTTGATGAATTAATTGCTATTTGTACAAGTAAAAAAGAATTAAAACTTAAATTTGAATTAGAGAAAAATGTCAATTTGGTAAAATTTGAAAAAAATAGGATTGAGATTTCATTTAATGACAGTCTTGATAAAGATTTTGTAAAAGATCTTTCAACAAAGCTTTTTGATTGGACTAAAGAAAGATGGATTATCACACTTAGCAAATCAAAAGGAGATCTTTCAATTAGAGAAAAGAAAGAAAATGAAAAAAAAATATTAATTGAAAAAGCTAAACAAACTGAAATTTATAAAAATTTTATGGAAAACTTTCCTGATGCAGAATTAGAAGATGTTAAATCAATAAGTAAGGAGGACAAAGATAATGACTGATTTTAATAAAATATTAGATAAAGCAAAAGAACTTGAAGCAAAAATGAAAGAGAGTCAGCAAAAAATTAAAGAAATAAGAGTAGAGGGCGTTTCTGGCTCAAATTCAGCAAAAATTGTCTTAGATGGAGAAGGTGAAATGCAATCAATTAAATTATCAGATGAAATAATGAAAGAACACAAGTCAATAATAGAAGATTTAATTGTAGCTGCGCATAATAATGCTAAATCTCAGCTAAAGTCGAAAACATCAGAAGAGATATCAAAAGCTACTGGTGGATTTGGTATACCTGGTTTTAAGTGGCCACTTTAATTTATGCAAAATTCTATAGAGATAGACGAACTTATTAAATTAATATCAAAGTTACCAGGTCTGGGACCAAAATCAGCAAAAAGGATTGTATTAAAATTGATAAACAACCGTGATGAACTTGTTAAGCCATTAGCAAAAACTCTTGCTGAGGTATACAAAAATATTTCTAGATGTAAAATTTGTGGTATTTTAAAATCTTACTCTGTTGAATGCACTTACGAATATTGTAAAGTAATTGATAAAAAATATGATAAAATTTGTGTTGTTGAAAATATCTCTGATCAATGGAGTATAGAAAGTTCAAATATATTTAAAGGATATTTTCATATTTTAGGTGGTACAATTTCATCAGTTGGGCAAAAAAAGGAAGACTTGCTGATTAACTCTTTGGTAGAGAGAGTTAAAAAAGATAAAATAGAAGAAGTTATATTAGCTACAAGTGCAACTGTTGAAGGTCAAACTACTGCTTACTACATTCAAGATAGTCTAAAAAATTCTAATGTAAAAATTACAAAACTTGCACAAGGGTTACCTGTAGGTGGTGAAATAGAAAGTTTAGACGATGGGACTTTATTTTCTGCTTTTAAAAATCGGTCTAACTTAGTTTCTAATTCGGATTAGACTTTTTACTAAGTCTATTTAAATGCAGTAAAGGTTCAGTATAACCAGATGGTTGTTCTTTTCCTTTAAACACCAAATCACAAGCAGTTTGAAATGCAATTGAATTTTCAACGTTATCACTCATTCTTACGTAATTAGAGTCATTTTTATTTTGATCATCTACAATTTTAGCCATGTCTTTAAGAATTTCTAAAACTTGAATTTTTGTTGTAATTCCATGATGTATCCAATTTGCAATATGTTGAGATGAAATTCTAAGTGTAGCTCTATCTTCCATCAAACCTACGTTATTTATATCTGGTACTTTGGAGCATCCAACTCCTTGATCGATCCATCTAACCACATAACCTAATAAAGTTTGAGCTGAGTTAGAAATTTCATTATTAATTTCATCTACAGACCAATTTGGTCTATCAGCAGTAGGTATTGTTAAAAGATCATCAAGCTTTGCTTGTTCTCTATTTTTAATTTTTTGTTGTTCATCAAATATATTTATTTCGTGATAATGTAGTGAATGCAAAGCTGCAGCAGTTGGAGACGGAACCCATGCACAATTTGCGCCAGCTTTTAAATGACCAGTTTTTTGCTCCATCATATCTCTCATTTTATCTGGCATTGCCCACATTCCTTTTCCAATTTGAGCTTTTCCAGAAAATCCACATTTTAAACCAATATCAACGTTGTTGTTTTCATATGCTGTAATCCATTTTGAAGTTTTCATGTCACCTTTTTTAATCATCGGACCAGCTTCCATAGAGGTGTGCATTTCATCACCAGTTCTGTCTAGAAAACCTGTATTTATAAAGAAAACTCTATTTTTTAACGATCTAATGCACTCCTTTAAATTAGCTGAAGTTCTTCTTTCTTCATCCATTATTCCAATTTTGCAGGTGTATTTTGGTAAACCTAAAACTTCTTCAACTTTTAAGAAAAGTAAATCAGTAAATGCAGTTTCATCTGGTCCATGCATTTTTGGTTTCACGATATAAATAGAACCAGTTCTTGAATTGGTTTTTTTCTTAATATCATGAAGGGCTGCAGCTGTTGTAATGAACGCATCCATTATTCCTTCTGGAACTTCACTACCATCTTTTAAAATTATTGATGGATTAGTCATTAAGTGACCAACATTTCTAACTAGCAATAAACTTCTTCCATGAAGCTTTAAACCTTTTCCATCTTTTGAAACATAGCTTCTATTGGGATTAAGTTTTCTTTCAAATAATTTTCCTTCTTTTTCAAATTTTGATTTTAGATCACCTTTCATCAGACCTAGCCAATTTCTGTAACAAACAATTTTATCTTCTGCATCTACGGCAGCTACACTATCTTCGTTATCACAGATAGTTGAAACCGCAGATTCTAAAATTATGTCACTTATCCCAGCATGATCTTGTTGAGCAGCAAAAGCTCTTGAATCTTTTAAAATTTCTATATGTAAATTATTATTTTTTAAAATTATAGCTGCAGGGTTGTCAGCTTCACCTCTATGACCAATAAATTTATTCTCATCTATCAAATCATAAATATCAGCACCTTTTAAAGCTTTAAATTTTCCATACTTAACTGCAAAACTTGTAATTTTTTGCCAACTCAATCCTGCTAATGGAAAATATTTATCTAAAAAATCTCTTCCATATTTTATTACCATTTCTCCTCTTAATGGGTCGTATCTTTCAGATACACTATCTTCTGATTGTTCAATTACATCTGTTCCGTAAAGGCTATCGTACAAGCTCATCCATCTAGCATTAGCTGCATTTAAAGCATATCTCGCATTTATTACTGGTACAACAAGTTGAGGACCAGCAATACTTTTTATTTCATCATCAACATTTTGAGTTGCTATTTCAAAATCATCACCCTCTTCTTTCAGATAACCAATTTCTGTTAGAAATTTTTTATATTCTGACAAATTAAATTCATTTCCTTTATTTTTTATATGCCAATCGTCTATTTGTTTTTGTAAGTCTTCTCTAAATTTTATTAATTCTTTATTTTTAGGTGCTAATTCGTTAACTGTTTTCTCAAACCCTGACCAAAAATTATCAACAGATATATCTGTTTCTTTTAATAGCTCATCGCTTATAAATTGAGAAAGTTTTTCTGATACTTTTAAAGTATTTATATTTATATATTTTTCTTGCATATCACCTAAATTACCCCATCTGTATTTTTGCCTGAGAGTTTTGCTCCTTCGGCGGAATTAATTCTCTTTCCAGAGTGTTATGCAACTATCGGTCCTTTTTACCTGAGAGTTTCCGGGGTGGTTGCTCCTTCGGTGCTAAATATATTAGTCTCTCCCGATAGCAAAATATGTATCTTCTTCTAGAAAAGAGTCAATTAATAACAATTACACTTTAAATTAAATATCATTTTATTGCCTTTTTTATGAATTAACCATCCACTATAACCATACTATGAAAAATTATCTTAATTTTGAAACTGAGATTAAAGATTTAGATAGTAGAATCGAAAGAAATTTTGGGATGATGCGACCTGAGGGTTACAGAAAAACTATTCGATTAATGAATTTAGCAAATAAATTTAAAATTCCAATTATCTCTTTTATAGACACGCCAGGTGCTTATCCTGGTGTTGGTGCAGAGGAAAGAGGTCAAGCTGAGGCAATAGCAAAATCAATTGAATGTTGCATGGAACTCAAGGTGCCAACTATTGCAATAATTATAGGTGAAGGTGGTTCAGGTGGTGCGATTGCATTAGCATCGTCGAATAAAGTTATCATGCTAGAAAATGCTATTTATTCAGTAATATCTCCTGAAGGCTGTGCAACTATATTATGGAGAGATCCAAAAAAAATGCTTGATGCAGCAAAAGCAATGAAGCTTTCCTCAAAAGATTTATTAAAATTAAAAGTTATTGATGAAATAATCCCAGAACCTTTAGGTGGCGCTCATAGGGATAGAGACCTGATGTTAGATAATGTTAAAAAATCTATTTATAAAAACCTAGAGCAATATAAAGAGATGACATCAGAAGATATAATCAATGAAAGAAAAAATAAATTTTTAAAAATTGGAAGAAATGACGGTTTTATGAATAATGCAGAAGATTTAAGCAATTTGACCATTAAGAAAAATAATTTTGAAAATATTTTTAAATCAAAAAAATTGTTCTTTGGTATTGGCGCAGGTTTATTATTTATAGCTTTCTTGTTTTTTCTTATTTAAGAATTACAAAGCTCCACAGCAATTTTTAAATTTTTTTCCAGTCGCTTCACATCGCTCATTCCTTGAAATTTTTTGATTTTTTTGAATTAGCAACAAACATTTAGGATCGTTAGATGGTTTAATTTTATTTGAATTTGAAATCCCTTCATTAGACTCAGTAATTACTTTTAAATTCATTAAAATTGTAACATAGTCTAATTTTAGTTTTTCTAATAAATTTGAAAATAAATCAAAAGCTTCTTTTTTATATTCAACTAAAGGATCTCTTTGACCGTAAGATCTTAATCCAATTACTTGTCTAAGTTGTTCTAAATATTGTATGTGTGATTTCCAATTCAAATCTATTGTTTGCAAAAATATTCTTTTTTCAATTTCTTTTGCATGCTGCTCGTTTAGGACTTTAATTCTTTCATTACGTGCCTCATTGAATTTTGAGGATATTTGATCTTTTATTTCATTATCTTTTGCAGAAATTAAACTTTGAAGTTCAGAATCATTAAAACTTTTTCCAACTATTTGCCTAACTTTATTGTTAAATTCATTACTTTTTGGATTAGATAAATTTTGAATTTTTAATTTTATCAAGTCTTCTGAAATTTCTTTTAAAAATTCGTCAGAATAATCAAAAATATTTTCACTATTCATTGCATTTTTTCTTTGAGAAAATACAACATGTCTTTGGTCATTTAAAACATTGTCAAATTTGATTAGTGTTTTTCTTATATCAAAATTTCTAGCTTCAACTTTCTGCTGAGCCCTTTCCAATGCTTTATTGATCCAAGGGTGATCAATACTTTCACCATCTTTTAAACCAAGTTTTTCAAGCATATTGTTCATAGATTCGGAGCCAAAAATTCTCATTAAATCATCCTCTAAACTTACATAAAATACTGAACTACCTTCATCTCCCTGTCTTCCAGCCCTTCCTCTTGCTTGATTGTCCACTCTTCTAGATTCCATTCTTTCTGTACCAATTACAAATAAACCACCTAGGGACTTTATTTCATCTTTATCTATTTTTAGCTGATCATCAGGAATTGATCCTTTTTTTCCACCAAGCTGGATGTCAACACCTCTACCAGAAATACTGGTTGTAATTATCAAAGATTTTTCTTTTCCAGCATTTGCAATAATTTCAGCTTCATTTTCATGGTTCTTTGCATTTAAAACTACGTGTTTAATATTTTTTTCATTTAATAATTTAGAATAAACTTCAGATTTATTAATACTAGATGTGAAAACCAAAATTGGTTGACCAATTTCATTTTTTTCAATGATCTTATTAATTATTGCATCATTTTTTTCTTTTTCAGTTCTAAAGATCAAATCATTATAGTCCTTTCGGATCATTTCTTTATTTGTTGGTATTACAACTACTGAAAGATTATATATCTCAAAAAATTCCTCAGACTCTGTGACTGCAGTACCGGTACAACCTGATATTTTCTTATATAGTTTAAAATAATTTTGATAGGTAATAGATGCTAAAGTTTGATTTTCAGCTTGTATCTGAATTTTTTCTTTAGCTTCAAGAGCCTGATGAAGTCCATCTCCAAATCTTCTTCCTTCTAAAATTCTACCAGTCAACTCGTCTATGATTTTAAGAACTCCATCTTTTACTATGTAATCTTTTCCTTTTTCAAATAAATGATTTGCACGAAGTGCTTGATTTACGTGGTGAACTAAATGTAGATTTTCTGGGTCATAAAAATTATCATTTTTTAGGATACCTGCATTAGAAAAAAGTTTTTCAACATTATTAATACCCTCGTTTGTTAAAAGTATACTTTTTTCTTTCTCATCTATTTCAAAATCTTTGTTATTTAAAATTTTAACAAGTTTATCTATTGCTAGGTATTGAGCAGTTTTATCTTCTGCAGCTCCAGAAATTACAAGTGGAGTTCTTGCTTCATCAATTAAACAGGAATCTATTTCATCTACAATTGAAAATGCATGAGATCTTTGAACCATCTCTTTTTGAGAAAACTTCATGTTATCTCTTAAATAATCAAATCCTAACTCACTGTTGGTTGCATAAGTAATATCACAATCATAGTTTTTTTTTCTTTCCAGATCATCTTGGTCATTATTTATAAATCCGGAAGTAAGACCTAGAAAATTATATATGAGACCCATTTCCACTGAATCTCTTTTTGCCAAGTAATCATTAACTGTTACTATATGAACTCCATTTTCAGAAAGTGCATTTAAATAAGCTGCTAGAGCAATAGTGATTGTTTTTCCCTCGCCTGTTCTCATTTCGGCAATTTTACCTTCGTGTAGAACTACTCCTCCAACAAGCTGAACATCAAAGTGCCTTTCTTGTCTTGTTCTTTTTGCAGCTTCCCTTACTAATGCAAATGCTTCAGGTAGAATTTCATTTAAACTTTTTCCATTTTTTAATTGATTTTTAAATTCAACTGTTTTTTTTGGAAAGTCTTTATCGCTTAATTTTATGAATTGTTCCTCGTGTGAATTTATTTTTTCTACAATTTTTTCAATTCTATCTAGTTCTTTTTGATTACTAGATTTTATAAATTTTTTAATTAAGTTAAGTGGGTTAAGCATGACTATTTGATTTATTCTTTAAATATATTGTTTAATATATGTATTAAACAATTATTTTAAATATCATGGGTATTAATTTAACAAACTTTTTAACCTCGAAATCAAAAAATACCAGAATGATGGATTTCCAGGACCTTGATCATATAGATGGCTTATCTATTTCAGCATTATGTGCAAATTTATATAAAACTAAAAGAGATGATTTAGTAATGTTTTACTTTAGAGATGGTGCAAATCATGCTTCTGTCTATACTAAGTCAAAAATTATCTCAGAAAATATTAAATGGAATATAAATCAAAAATCAAAAAAAATTTATTCTCTTATTGTAAATACTAGAAATGCAAATGCTTTCACAGGCAAACAAGGTTACGAAAGTCTCGCAAAAATTGCTGATTTAACTTCTGAGCAATTATCAAAAAAACAAGTTGAAGATGAAGATTATCCAAAGAAAATTACCTCAAAGGAAATTATTTTTGGATGCACAGGTACAATAGGTGAAACTTTTCCATGTGAAAAGATAATAGATCAGGTTCCAAACTTGATTGAAAAAATCAACTATACACAAAACAAATTTCTTTGGATGAAAGCAGCCTTAGGAATAATGACCACTGATACAAAACCAAAACTTGCGATGGAACAATGTAAAATTGGAGATAAAGAGGTAAAAATTTATGGTGTTGCTAAAGGTTCGGGTATGATATTTCCAAATATGGGAACCACTTTGGCATACATATTTACAGATGCCAACTTATCAAATAATATTCTAGTTAAATTATTAAAAAAAAATATTACAAATACATTTAATGCTATCTCGTGTGATGGAGATACTAGCACAAATGATATGGTTAGTTTTTTTGCAACAAATAAAGCAAACAATTCAAACATTAAAAGTATCAATGATATAAAACTAAAAAAATTCGACAAAGCATTAAACAATGTTTTGTTAAATTTAGCCAAGAGAGTTGTTTCTGATGGAGAAGGAGCATCAAAATTTGTCACTATAAATGTAAATAAAAGTAAAAGTGAACAAGATGCAAAGACAATTGCTTTTTCAATAGCAAATTCAGCTTTAGTAAAAACAGCTATTGCGGGTGAAGATCCAAACTGGGGACGAATAGTGATGGCAATAGGAAAAGCAGGACCAAAAATACATTTAAATAAATTAGGTTTGAAATTTGGAAATCATCAAATAATTCAGGATGGAAAATTACACAAGAACTACGATGAAAAATTAGTAGCAGAATATATGAAAGGTGAAAATATAGATATCAATGTAGATTTGTTTACTGGTGCTAAAAGCTTTACCGCTTTTACTATGGATTTTACAAAAAATTATATTGAGATTAATGCTGATTATAGAAGTTGAACATATTGAAATATAATTTTTGATAACTAATTTTATACTATGATAAAATACAAACTTTCGTGTAACGACTGTGAATTAAAGTTTGATAGTTGGTTCTCTTCCTCATCAGAATATGAAAAATTAAAAGAGAAAAAACTTTTAATCTGTCATAACTGTAATTCTGAAAAAGTTGAAAAAACATTAATGGCTCCTCAGCTAATAAGTAGAAAAGCTAAAAATGAAGAAAAATTTGATACTCAGAAGTACAAAAAAATTAAGAAAACAATTAAAAATTACCAAAAGTTTATAAAAGATAATTTTAATTACGTTGGGGATAATTTTGCATATGAAGCTAGATCTATTCACTACAATAGTAAAAAACCTACAAAGGGGATATATGGTAAAGCCTCTCAGAAAGAAATTAAAGAGCTCACAGAAGAAGGCATAGATACACAATTAATACCTTGGGTTGACGAAAAAGAAAATTAGTTTTTCTTAAATTCAGCAATATAATTTACTGATAGATCTTTAGAAACATTCCATTCATCCTTCAGAATGTTAAAATTCATTCCATCTATTTTTTTGAGATTAAGATTGTTTTTGATAAGTATACTTTTTAATTCTTCAGGTTTAACAAACTTTTCCCATTCATGGGTGCCAATAGGAAGCCATCTCAAAACATATTCCGCACCAACAATTGCAAATATATAAGATTTTAAGGTTTTATTAATAGTTGCAACAAACATTAATCCATTTTTTTTTAAAAGATTAGCACATGATTTTAAAAAAAAATCTACATCCTCAACATGTTCAACAATTTCCATGTTCAAAATTACATCAAATTTTTTTGTTGTTTTTAGTTTTTCAGGTGATGAACATATATAGTTTATTTTAAGATTATTTTTTTTTGCATGTAAGTTTGCTATGGTAATATTTTTATTTGAAGCATCGATTGCTGTAACATTAGCTCCTAATCTACACATGGGCTCAGATAACAATCCACCTCCACATCCAATATCAAGGACATTTATTCCAGAAAGAGGATATTTCTTATTTTTAAGTTGAAATTCCTTAATTATATTTTCTTTTATATATTTTATTCTAATAGGATTAAATTTATGAAGAGGTTTAAATTTTCCTTCCGGATCCCACCATTCGGCCGCCATATTTGAAAATTTTTCTATTTCTTTTTTATTAATACTGTTCATAATATATAATTAGTTGACATAACAATTAAGATGTACTTTATCAATTTATAATTAAATTATATTAATTCAACCGATCATGAAAACTGTTGTACTAAAATTTGGTGGAACTTCTGTTGGTAGCATATATAGAATTAAAAAAGTATGCAAAATTATAGCTACTTATAAAAAGAAAAAAAATAGAGTTTTGGTGATTTCATCTGCAATGAGTGGGGTGACAAATGAGCTTGTAAAAATATCGAAACAAATTAGTAATAATTTTAGCAGATCTGAATATGATGCACTTGTCTCAACTGGAGAACAGGTTTCATGTGCTTTAATTGCAGGAAGACTTACTCATGATGGTTTTAAATCTAGGTCATGGGTTTCTTGGCAATTACCAATAATTACTGATGGACCTTATTCTGGAGCAAGAATAAATAAGATAATTACAAAAGAATTAAATAATTATATGAAACAAGGTGGGATCCCAATTGTTACTGGTTTCCAAGGGATTAATAATGAAAATAGAATTACTACTATAGGAAGAAGTGGTTCTGATGCTACTGCTATAATGTTAGCAAAATTTATTAAAGCAAATGAATGTATTATTTATACAGATGTTGATGGTGTTTATACTACTGATCCAAGAAAACATAAAAAAGCAAAGAAAATTAAAAAAATATTTTATGATGAAATGTTAGAAATGGCATCTTTAGGATCAAAAGTGATGCAACCAACATCGGTTCAAGATGCAAAGTTAAATAACATTGATATTAAAGTTAAGTCTTCATTTGTTAATAAACCAGGTACATTAATTACAGGGTCTAAAAAAGCGTTTAGCGATCAAATTATTACTGGGATATCTTCAACTAAAAATGATGCCAAGATCACAATTGTAGGAGTTAAAGATAGACCTGGTGTTGCTGCTTCAGTTTTTAGACCGCTATCAAGAAATTTAATTAACGTTGATATGGTTGTGCAAAATATTTCTCAAAATGGAAAAGATACTGACTTAACTTTTACAATTAAATCTGATGATCTTAAAAAAACCGAGAAATTAATTAAGCAAAATAAATCGATATCCTATAAAAAACTTTCTTTTGATAAAAATCTTTCCAAAGTATCTATAATTGGAGTTGGGATGATTACTACGCCTGGAATTACTTACAGAATGTTTCAAGCTTTAGCTTCAAAAAAAATAAACATTTTAGTTATATCAACATCTGAAATTAAAATTTCAGTATTAGTTTCATCAAAAAATGTAAAAAAAGCAATAGCTGCTCTTCATAAAGAATTTAAACTAGATTAAACTTATGAATGTAAGACCATTTAGAAATATAAATCGAAAAAAAACTAAAGTAATTAATGTTGGTAATGTTAAAGTTGGTGGTGACAATCCAATATCAGTTCAATCAATGACCAATACTTTGACTACAGATATTTCAGCTACTATAGAACAAATAAATAAAATTCATGAAGAGGGTGCTGACCTGGTAAGAATTTCATGTCCAGACGAAGACTCTTCAAAAGCCTTAAAAGAAATTACAAAAAATGTTCAAATACCTGTAATTGCAGACATTCATTTTCATTATAAAAGAGCTATAGAAGCTGCAGAAAATGGAGCGAAGTGTTTAAGAATAAATCCTGGAAATATTGGTGATAGAAATAAAATTTATGAAGTATTGAGTGCAGCAAAAAATAATGATTGTTCAATTCGAATAGGAGTTAATGCAGGTTCTCTAGAAAAAGATATTTTAGAAAAGTATAAAGAGCCATGCCCTGAGGCATTAGTAGAGAGTGCAAAAAGAAACATTAAAATATTAGAGGATCAGGATTTTTTTAATTTCAAGATAAGCGTCAAGTCCTCTGATGTATTTTTGTCGATTGCAGCTTACAGGCAGCTTTCGGATGCTACTAATTATCCTCTTCATCTTGGAATAACTGAGGCTGGAAGTTTTGTATCAGGAAGCGTTAAGTCTTCAATAGGACTAGGTTCATTGCTATTAGATGGAATAGGTGACACCTTAAGAGTTTCTTTGTCAGAGGATCCTGTAAAAGAAGTTAAGATTGCAAATGAAATCCTTAAATCTTTAGGATTACGAAATAGAGGAGTTAAAATAATTTCTTGCCCATCTTGTGCAAGGCAAGCATTTCAAGTGATTGATACAGTTAAAATTTTAGAAGAAAAATTATCTCATATAAAAACTCCAATTACCCTATCTATAATTGGCTGTGTTGTGAATGGACCTGGTGAGGCTGCTTTAACTGATATTGGAATAACTGGAGGTGGAAAAGGTAATAATATGCTTTATCTATCTGGAGTACAAAGTGAAAAAGTATTAACTAATGATATAGTTAATAAAGTTGTAGCAGAAGTTGAAAAAAAGGCCTCTGAATTAGAAAATTAACAATGATACCAACAAAGACTATTGAAGAATTAATTACAAAACATTCTACACTAGAAAAAGATCTATCATCAGGAAGTTTAGATAATAAAATATTTGCTGAGAAGTCAAAAGAATATTCGGATGTAAATGAAATAATTCTAAATGCTAAAAAATATTTATCGTTCGAAAATGAAAAACAAGAATTAGAGAAAATATTAGAGGACAACTCGTCAGATAAAGAATTAAAAAATATGGCTGAGTTAGAACTTGTTGATTTGAAATCTCAACATGAGATCAATGAAAAAAAATTAAAATTATTTCTACTTCCAAAAGATGAAGCAGATAAAAAAAATGCAATAATAGAAATAAGAGCTGGAACTGGTGGACTAGAGGCAAGTTTATTTGCTTCAGACCTTTTCAAAATGTATGAAAAAGTAAGTCATAAAAAAAAATGGTCATTAGAACTTATATCTATTTCAAGAAGTGATGCTGGAGGTTTAAAAGAGGTAATTGCATCTATTAAAGGTACCAATATATATTCAACATTAAAATATGAGAGTGGAGTACATAGAGTTCAAAGAGTTCCTGATACTGAAACACAAGGAAGGGTACATACATCTGCGGCCACCGTTGCTGTATTACCTGAAGCTGAAGAAGTAGATTTAAAAATAAACGATTCTGAATTAAGAATTGATGTTTTTCGAGCAGGTGGTCCAGGCGGACAATCAGTTAACACAACAGATAGCGCTGTTAGAATAACTCATATACCCACTGGTTTATCAGTTTCTCAACAAGATGAAAAATCACAGCACAAAAATAAAGCAAAAGGAATGAAAATTTTAAGAGCAAGGTTATATGAACTTGAAAGATTAAGAATTGATCAAGAAAGATCACAAGATAGAAAAACTAAAATTGGTACTGGAGATAGATCAGAAAGAATTAGAACTTATAATTTTCCACAAGGAAGAGTTACAGATCATAGAATAAATTTAACTTTGCACAAATTAGAGGAATTTCTTGAAGGTGAAGCCTTTGATGAAATGATAGAGTCACTTACACTACAAGCACAAGAAGAAAGTTTAAGTAATTTAAAATAAATGAATATTCAATCAGCAATAACTCAAGGTACTCAAATTTTAAATGATAAATTATGTTTAAATCCTTATTTAGATTCAGAAATTTTAATGTCAAAAGCAATTAATAAAGATAAAAAATACCTAATACTTAATCCTCAAGAAAATATAGAAGAAATAAATTTAAATTTGTTTCAAAAACTAATTAATGAAAGGTCCAAAGGTAAGCCGGTATCGCATTTAACTAACAAAAAATTATTTTGGAATTCAGAATTTTTTGTAACAGAAGATACTTTAATACCTCGTCCTGATACTGAGCTAATTGTTGAAAATATTTTAAATTTAACAAAAAATAAAAGTAAACTTAGTATTTTAGATATTGGCATAGGATCTGGATGTATACTTTTATCTATATTAAAAGAGAGAAAAGATTTTTATGGAACAGGAATAGATATAAGCAAAAATTGCTTAAAAATAGCTAATTTGAATGCAACTAGTTTAAAAGTCGATACTAGACTTAAATTATATAAATCTAATGTTGACAAATTTAGTTTGGGCAAATATGATTTAATTGTTTCTAATCCTCCTTATATTAAAAAACATATTATAAAATATTTGGACAAAGGAGTTGCTAGGTTTGAACCAATAATAGCACTAGATGGTGGATTAGATGGTTTATCAGAAATCAGAAAAGTTATTAAAAAATCATCTGAGCTGATTAAAAAAAATGGTAAATTTATTTTAGAGATTGGTTTTGATCAAAAAAATAAAGTAATTAAATTATTAAATAAAGAGGGTTTTTATATAAATAGTGCTCTAAAAGATCTTGCTTATAATGATCGATGCATAATCTGCACAAAAATATAATTATTTAAATCATGGTAACATTTAGGAATAATATCAATAATAACAATAGAAGAAATAATTTTAGAAGAAACGACAGAAATTTTAAATCTAATGTTGACAGGCAGAAATTTAGTTCAAATTTTTCTAATGGCGATAATTTCAAAAGAAAGTCTCCAGGAAGAAACAATCACAATGCACCAAAATTGATCGAAAAGTATAATGATTTAGCTAGAGAAGCTTTATCAAATGGTGACAAAATTCTCTCTGAAAATTACCTTCAGCATGCTGATCATTTTACGAGAATACTAAATGAAAGAGAGAGCTTCAAAAAAGAGAGAAATTTAGAAGAGAAATCTGATGAAAATGGAAAAGAAACAAATAAGCCATCAGAAAATGTTGATGTTTCAGAAAAAAATTTAAAAGAAAATTCTAACTTAGATATTCAAGCTGAAACACCAGCAGAGGCTAATTAATTTAAACCTATAATTTTTTCTGATTTAAGAACATCTAATTTAATTTTATTTGTTTCAAATAATTTTCTTTCCTTGCCCTTCAAAATTTTACCAGAAGGAAGTTTTAGTTTTTGAGAATTAACTTTTTTTCCGTTAACAATCACTTCGTAATGTAAATGAGGTCCAGTAGACTTACCGGTAGAACCAACGTAACCTATTGTTCGACCTTGTTTTACTCTTACTCCTGCTTTAATGCCACGAGCAAACTTTGACATGTGGGCATACACTGTTTGATAAGTTGAGTTATGTCTTATTTTTACACAGTTACCACCTCCACCACACCATCCAGCTTTTTTTACAACACCGTCACCAGATGCCATTATAGGTGTTCCTGTTGGTGCAGCAAAATCGGTACCTCTATGCATTTTATTATATCCATCTATAGGATGTTTTCTCATACCAAAAGGAGATGAAAGTCTTGCTCCATTAATTGGAGTTTTCATTAAAGCTTTTTTAACACTCTTACCATTTTTATCATAATGTCCTTGACTTCCTTCTTTATCAAAATAATAAAACCCATTATCTTGACCACTTAATTTTAAATTAGCGAAAAGTATTTCTCCTGTTTCAATGATTTCATTTTTATCATTGAGGAAAACTTCATACATTATTTGAAACTTGTCTTGTTTTCTTATATCTCTTTGAAAGTCTACTTGAAAACCATATATCCTAGCAAATTCAATTATTATATTTGCTGGTATTTTTTCATCTGTTGCAGCTTTATACAGACTTTGTAAAATTAAGTTTTCTTTGTAGAAAATTTTTTTTTCCAATTTAATTGTTATAATTTTAT